>JAFGSU010000196.1 GCA_016934435.1 Candidatus Zhuqueibacterota bacterium
AAAATATTTATAAATTGCCGCAGGCGCACTGGCTCGGTTATCAGGACGGTAAAATAGACCTCAAACGGTACTGGCATTTACACTATCGGGCGTCGAGCAAAAGCGAGCACGATCTGGCCGACGAGCTGGCGGCCTTGCTTCGCGATGCGGTTAAAATTCGCCTGATGAGCGAGGTGCCGCTGGGTTCCTTCCTGAGCGGCGGGCTCGATTCCAGCTCGGTTGTGGCGATGATGGCGCAGAGCAATCCCAATGGCGTGAAAACCTTCTCCATCGGTTTTGATGATACCACCTATAACGAACTGCCTTTTGCGCGTTTGATTGCAAAAACGTTTGACACCGAACATCACGAAGAAATCATCACGCCCGATGCCGTGGCGTTGACGGAAAAAATTATCCATCAGCTCGATGAACCGTTCGGCGATTTTTCCGTCTTTCCGACTCTGATGGTATCGGAAATGGCCCGTAACTATGTTACGGTGGTGTTGTCCGGCGATGGCGGCGATGAACTCATCGCCGGTTACGAAACCTATTTGGCCGAACGCATGGCCCGGCGATATCAAAAATGGCCGCGCTGGTTGCGTCGCGGCCTGGTGGAACCCGGGATATCCCTGCTGCCGCCGACGGAAAAGAAAAAGGGTTTGATCAATAAATCGCGTCGCTTCATCGAGGGTCTGAAACTGCCCGGACATCTGCAGCACGTCCGCTGGATGATTTTTTTACAGCAGTTGGAGAAAGAGCGGTTGTATCATACCCACCTGCAGGAGGCATTACAACACCATAATGTCTACGATTTTATTGAAGAGAAATTTGCCGCCTGCCGGTCGACGGTGCCGCTGGATCAACAGGAATATGTCGACATCATGAGCTATCTGGTGGATGACATACTGGTAAAAGTGGATCGCATGTCCATGGCGGTATCACTGGAGGCGCGGACGCCGTTTCTGGATTATCGCTTTGTTGAATTTTGCGCCACCATTCCGGCGCCCCTGCGGTTCAACGGCCGGACGACCAAGCATATCCTTAAAAAGGCAATGGTCGGCATTCTGCCGCAAGAAATCCTGCAGCGGCGCAAAGAGGGTTTCAGTATCCCCATCAAAAACTGGATGAAGCAGGAACTCAGGCCAATGATGTTGGAATTTCTCTCCGTCGATGCCGTAAAAAAGACCGGGTATTTTTCACCCGCATATATCGACCAACTGATTAAGGAACACCTGAGCGGCCGTGAAAACCACAGCCACCGGCTGTGGGCGCTGTTGATGTTCCAGATGTGGCACCGGCAATACATGGGCTGAGATATAAGTTTCTGATTGTTATGTTACTTTTTGGAAAGCCGCAAAGAATCGTTTCATCAAAAAAAGGAAGAACCATGCAACGAAACCCGGCAGCACTTTCAAATTCGGAATTTGATCTGTTAATTATTGGCGGCGGTGTCTACGGCGCCGCAACCGCGTGGGACGCTTCTCTGCGCGGACTAAAAGTGGCTTTGATCGAAAAGGGAGATTTTGCTTCCGGTACATCGGGCAACAGTCTGAAAATCATCCATGGCGGTCTCCGCTACCTGCAGCACGGGGATATTAAGCGTTTGCGAGAATCGGTTGCGGAACGAAAAAATCTTCTGCACATCGCGCCGCATCTGATCCATCCGCTTCCCTGCATTATGCCCACCTATGGCCATTTTATCAAAGGCCCGGAGGTATTGGGTATTGCCATGATCATGAATGATTCCCTGAGTTTAGATCGTAACTGGGGGATGGGCCGGCGCAGCCATCTGCCGGCTGGAAAAGTGATTTCGAAACAGAAATTATTGCAATATGTACCCTTTGTCGACCGCACCAATCTGACCGGCGGCGCCGTCTGGTATGATGCGCAAATGCACAATTCCGAGCGGCTGACTCTGTGCTTTTTGCTCTCCGCTGCCGAACAGGGGGTTCAGATGGCCAATTACGTCAAAGCGAACGGATTTCTGCAGAAGAATGGTCAGATATTCGGCGTGCAGGCGCGCGATTCCATCACCGGCGAGCGTTTTGATATTCACGCCCGCATGACCCTGAACTGTTCAGGCCCCTGGATCAATAATATGTTCAATCTGCTCGACGGCGGCCGGCTGCCGCTGCAACCCTATTCCACCGCCATGAACCTGGTGATCAAGCGTTCTTTGAGCGAATCCCACGCTTTTGGGATTTCCAGCAAAAAAGTTTTCCAGGATAAAGACGCCCTCATCAGTAAGGGCTCGCGTTTGTTGTTCGTGGTCCCGTGGCGCGGTTATACCCTGATCGGGACGGAGCACAAGCCGTTCACGGGCGATGCCGAGCACTATCGCGTCGGCGAAGGCGACATCGAGGCGTTTTTGCAGGACGTCAATGACGCCATGCCGGGCGCGGATATCCGTCGTGAAGAAGTCTGCTATTTCTACGGCGGGCTGTTGCCCATGGACGGCGTGCATGAAAAGTCGGGCAATGTGCAGCTGCAAAAACATTTCAGCCTGGTTGACCACGAGGATAAGCATGGCATCAAGGGATTGGTTACGGTTATGAGCGTCAAGTACACCACGGCGCGCGGAGTGGCCGAGAGCGCCATTAATCTGGTCATGCAAAAGCTGGGCCGGCCTGTGGAAGCTTCACCCAGTCGCCGGAAGCCACTCTGGGGCGGTGACATTGGCGATTTTGACTATTGGACCCGGCAGATTTTTGCCGAAAAACCGAAGGAAATTGATGAAGCCCAAATGCGGCATCTGTCGTTCACTTACGGATCGGGCCTGCGGCAAATTATTGCACTCGGCAAGGAAAACCGGCAATGGCTAAAACCGGTGGCCGGGCAATCTCTGGTTCTCAAGGCGGAAGTGATCAATGCCGTGCGACACGAAATGGCCTTCACGTTGGCCGATGTGATCCGGCGCCGTACAGAATTGGGCAGCGCCGAACGCCCGAACGATGCAACGCTGATGGATTGTGCCGGATTGATGGCGGGCGAATTGAAATGGGATCAGAAACGCATGGAAGAAGAGATCGAGGCGTGCAAAACGTTGTATGTACCGGCCTAGTCCATGCTAAGATGGCATGTAATGCGGTATAGTATACACGGTGACCCGATACCGGTAAAGGTATGGAAAAAACGGTTTGTTTTTTATTAAAAAAATGTTTATCATTCCCATTGTTGTTTTTTTACAAGCGCGACGTACATTGTATCCCAATTCGGTGTTAACTCGTGAACTGGAAATTCGAGATTGTATGGACTTTTTTAGATAATATCGGACAGGACGAAGGGCCATGCCGTCCCCTAACCATATTCGACGGCTGGTATCGTACTTTTTGGACACACTCGTAAGCGATAGACAAATTTGAGGCGTTACATGACAGATACTCTTGGCTCCTATTTATGGAAGGGCAGCGATGCCAAGACCATAGAGCAAGTACGAAAATATTGGACCGATAACGTCAATACCACCCAATTCTGGAGCGGTGATCCCCGGGAGATCGGTTCGGCGGAATTTTTTGAAACGCTGGAACCTTTTATTCGCCGCAATTATCAGCATCGGTATCGCCTGATCGAGCAGGAAGCCGCCAAATATCCGGGAGGGACATTTTTGGAGATCGGTTGCGGCGCCGGTTGGGAATCGATAGCCTGGGCCCAGGCGGGCATGGAGGTTCACGCCATCGACCTGTCGGAAGCGGCGTTGGAGCTGGCGAAGCGTAACTTTGCGCATCATAAGCTCGAGGCGGATTTGAAATGGGGCAATGCCGAACATGTGCCGTTTCCCGATAACACATTTGATATTGTCGCTTCATTCGGGGTGCTGCATCAAACCGAAAGCACCGAGCGGGCGGTGGCGGAAGTGAAACGGCTGCTCAACCCCGGCGGTGAAGCGGTAATCACACTTTATCATAAATATTCCTGGAAGATATGGCTGACCAAACTGGGTCGGATTAATTTTGAGTTTTCTCACGAAGACGCGCCGATAACGCGGTTGTATGATAAAAAAGAGCTTTATGCATTGTTTCGCGATTTCAGTCGTGTGAATGTTTTTCTGGATTATACGCGTGCCACCCGGTCGCCGCGCAAGGGATTTCTGGCCTGGCTTTTTAACCACGTTTTTGTGCCGAGCTATAATCTGTTGCCCGCATTCATCCGCAACCGATGGGGGCATGCCGCCGTGGTGATCGCGGTTAAGTAATGGAAAGGGGAGGAATGGTATGAAAGCATTAGTAACGGGCGCCTCGGGATTCACAGGCGGTTACATGGTGGATCACCTGCTCGAGCGCGGGTACGAGGTCAGGGCATTCGTTCGTCCCTCAAGCAATATCGAAAAATTAAAAATCAAGCCGGTGGAAATCGCACAGGGTGATCTGATCACCAAGAGCACCCTGGTCAAGGCCATGCAGGATGTGGATGTGGTATTTCATATCGGGGCGCTGTATCGCGCCGCCAATCTTCCGGAACGGATATTCTGGGATGTCAACGTCATCGGCACCGAGAATGTGATGCAGGCGGCGCTGGAGACCGGGGTTCGGCGCGTGATTCATTGCAGTACCTGCGGGGTGCACGGCCATGTGGAAAAGCCACCGGCCAATGAAAATGCGCCGATCGAACCGGGCGATATGTATCAGGATTCCAAGGTGGAAGCGGAACGGGTGGCGATGTTTTTTTTCCGCGACAAAGGGTTGCCGGTGACCGTTGTGCGGCCGGTCGGCATCTACGGCCCGGGCGATATGCGCATGCTGAAATTGTATCGGATGATTTATAATCGCAAGTTCATCATGTTCGGCGGCGGCAATGTGTATTATCATCTCACCTATGTTACCGATACGGTGGAAGGATTCCGGCTGGCCAGTGAAAAGCCGGATGCCGTCGGACAGACATACATTATTGCCGGTGATAAATACTTTACTCTCAATCAGTTTACCGAGATGGTGGCCAACGCCCTCAATGTGCCGCGGCCACGGCTGAATTTGCCGGTCTGGCCCCTGTACGTGGCCGGCTATCTATGCGAAAAAATCTGTGTGCCCCTGCGCGTGCAACCGCCCATTTTCCGCCGTCGCGTCGATATTTTCAACCACAGCCGCGCTTTCGATATTAGCAAGGCGAAGAACGAGCTGGGCTATCAGCCCAAAGTGGACCTCGAAGAAGGGATCAAGCGCACGGCGCAATGGTATCTGGCCAATGGTTATTTAACGAATCAGAGTGAGCATGAAAAAGATTAATGTATTGGGTAATTTTTCCGGCCGTAATGCAGGCGATGCCGCCATTCTCGGCTGCCTGTTACAGGATATATCCGAACGCTATTCGGATATCGAATTTACCATTCCAACCATCAATCCCTCTTTTGTAAAAAAAAGCTATTCCGATTATAATCTGCGGCCGGTGCCGATTTTGCCGTGGAATTTCAGCGCTAAAATATTGGGGTGGCCGTTGTTCCGCGAAGCTTTAAAAGCGGACGTCATTCTGGTCACCGATGCCATTTTGTTCGACCGCAAATTATATAATCCCCTGTTCAATTATCTTTGGACGCTTTCCCATTTGCTGCCGCGCGCCTGGAAGAAGGAACTTCCTGTTGTTCTGTATAACTGCAGCCTGGGGCCCATTCGCAGCAAAACCGGACACGTCTGCCTGCAGCGTGTGCTGGACAGCACCGCGGCGTTGATTCTGCGCGATAAAGAATCGGAAGAGATGCTGAAGAAACAACACTTTGATCATCCCCGCATCATCGAAGGCGCGGATTGCGCTCTTAACGCGCGACCGATGGGGGAAGACCGATTTCAGCAGATTTGTCGAGAGGCGGATTTATTCAGCAGCGGACGCCCGGTGGTCGGCTTCAACGTCAACAGTTATGTCGATGCCTTTGTTAAACAGGGCGGGACGTTTGGCCGCGAAAATCTGGTCGACCTCTATGCCTCCACCGTCGACCGGGTGATTGAATCGCTGAATGTGGATGTAATCTTTGTCGAAACCCAGCATATGGATATGGGCATCGCCATGGAGGTGCTGCGCGAGATTCGGCAAAGAGATCGCGTGCGCATCATCTCCAATCGGCAATATTCGTATCGCGATATTTGCAGTGTGCTGGAAAAGATGCAATTGTTCGTCGGCATGCGCACCCATTCCTTGAT
>JAFGSU010000197.1 GCA_016934435.1 Candidatus Zhuqueibacterota bacterium
ATTGGGGCGAGACCTGGCTGGAGGCGCCGCCGGATTCGTTCAACCTCGATCCGCTGGGAAAACTGAATCATCGCGGCTTTTCCGTCGTGGCCGGCGATGGAGACCTCTGGATCGGTACCGCCGATGGCATCAATAAGTCAAGCGACGGCGGCCTGACCTGGCAAAATTTCAATCATACCAACCAGACACAGCCCATCTCCGGCAATTTTGTCGTCGCCATGGCCTATCAAACATACGCTGAAAAGCGCATTATCTGGGCCGCCACCTGGAAGGCTGAAGATGAGGAAGAATATTATGCCGTATCCTACTCCATGGACGGCGGCTTGAGCTGGGCTACCACCTTGCATGATGAGCGGCCGCACAATTTTGCCTTTGACGATTCGGTGGTCTATGTGGCCACCGATAACGGCCTCTATAAATCCATTGATCTGGGGCAAACCTGGTACCTGTTCTCACCCATTCAAAATACCGTCACCGGAGAACGGGTTTATAGTCTCGAAGTATATTCAGCCTGTGCATTTCAGGATTATCTCTGGGTCGGCACGGCGGATGGTCTGGCGAGGACCAATAATAATGGGTATTCGTGGGATATTTTCCGCGCTTATCAACCAACCGGGAAAGAGGGTAATCCACGAACCTACGCCTATCCCAATCCTTTTTCGCCCATGCGTCACAATCAATTGAACGGCGATGGCCATGTACGCTTTCAATATAACACCGAGAAAAACACATCTGTGACCATCAAAGTGTACGATTTTGCCATGGATCTGGTCGCTACCATCGTGAAAGATGCGTATCGCCCGGGTCCGGGAGATTTTTCCGAAGTATGGAATGGTCGCAACGACTATGGCGATCTGGTCGCCAACGGCGTCTATTTTTACAACGTGAAACTGGAGGAGGACGGCACCTACTGGGGCAAGGTCATGGTGGTAAATTGAGCATGATCACGGGTCCGGAAAATCCAAGTTGGATAGGTGCCCGATGTTATCATAGTGTCGAGGATACATAGATGAAACGAATACAAACACTGTTCTGGTTATTCATAGTGATCTCGCTTCCCCTTGGCGCCGCAGAAGGGGACGGCGGTTATGCGGGTGCTTTTTTACGCATGGGCATAGGCGCGCGCGCAAAAGCCATGGGCAACGCTTTTTCCGCCATCCCCGAAGATGCTTTTGCCGGCATTTATAATCCGGCCTTATTGCCGCATCTCGACGGACGGCAGGCTGCCGTCTCTTTTGCTTTTTTGCCGCTGGACCGAAAGCTCAATTTCATCGGTTATGCCATGCCCCTGCAGCCCAAACGCGATGGCGACTCGGAAGGCGGCAGCCCCATGCGAGCGGGCTTTGCGGTGGCGTGGATTCAGGCCGGAGTGGATGATATCGACGGCCGCGATTTCAGCGGCAACGCCATTGGCGCCTTCTCCTACTCGGAGAACGCATTTTTCCTCTCCTTTGCCCTCAGCCCCATCGAAAAAGTGGGGATCGGCATCAATGGTAAAATCCTCTACTGTCGTTTCCCCGAACTCAACAATGACAATTCCGCCCTTACTTCTTCAGGATTCGGCATCGATTTTGGCATTTTTTACCAGCCCTTTTCCGATCTCATGTTAGGTCTGGTATCCCGCGATCATATTTCAAAAAATAACTGGAATACGGAAAACCTATGGGAGCGCGGGACCAGTGTTAACGATCACTATCCGAAACGATGGCATCTGGCGGCGGCTTATCGAACACCTTTAAAGTGGATGCTGCTCAGCGGTGAGGTGGAGGATAATGCCGAAATGAATCCCCGCTACCATTTTGGAATGGAGGCAACCTATGAGGAGGTCGGCGCCCTGCGGGCCGGACTCGATCACGATCATCTTACTTTTGGTCTGGGATTTGCGGTTAAGCTTCTCGGCAAACAGGTCTCCATGAATTATGCTTACGTTGCGCCAACGGTCGCTCCCAGCGCCGATCATATCTTCTCGTGGCATTTTATTTTTTAACCTGATAAATCGATTGATTTGATGAGGGAAATCATTATGCGCGCTGTTGCAATCTTTATAATTGTTCTATCCGTTATAAATGCCCCGGTCGCATTTACACAAGCCGAAAACGGCCTGGCGGCTCTGCAGATTGGTGTCGGCGCTCGCGCCACAGCCATGGGCGAGGCTTTTACTGCGGCTGCCGATGATGCCACCAGCGCATTCTGGAATCCTGCCGGTAATGCCTGGCTGCAGAAGCGGCAGGCCCATTTCACCCACACCGCTTGGTTTCAGGATGTACAGCAAAATACTGCCAGCGTCGTTTTCCCGGTCAAAGGATATGCACTGGGTTTGCACGTATTACTGAATTCCGTTTCCGGCATTGAGCAGCGTCTGTACGCGACGGAAGAACCGCTCCATACCTTCTCTGCGCACGATTTTGTTTTTGGAATAGGACTGGCAAAACGATTCGGTGACCGAGTTGCCGCGGGCGCAAACGTACGTTATGTGAATGAAAAGATTTATGTTGAGAGCGCCGACGGGTTCTCGGTGGATGCAGGCTTGCAAGTTCGCACACCATTGCAGGGTTTGATAGCCGGAATGAGTGTGCAGCATTTTGGCGCCACTGCAAAACTCAAAAAAGAAAAAATCCGCCTGCCAAAAACACTACGTCTCGGCACCGCTTACCAGTTGCCGGCTTTTCTGATACCGTTCCCCTGGATAGTGGCCGCCGATTATGTTTACGTCTTTGATGATGAAGCCGCCGTGCACCTGGGCTCAGAGATAAATCCCTGGCCGTTACTATCTCTACGGCTGGGCTATCTGACTGGATGGGATACCCATAATATAAGCGCCGGCTTTGGGTTAAAACTGAACGTGTTTTGTCTGGACTATGCTTATGTGCCGTTCAAGCACGATTTGGGGAACGCACATCGCTTTTCATTTTTAGTAGCGTTCTAATGTCTTTTTTTCTTGCAATATCTGAATGAATTGATTATTATCTTGTCTATGGGTTTTTTGATTCGGACAGGGTGCAAATTGGTCGCACGGAGATAACTTTCGAGGTGAAAAAGTATGGCAAAGTATAACATAGCCTTGTTGCCCGGGGATGGAATCGGTAAAGATGTGATGGATGCGGCGCAGATTGTTATGGACAAACTGGCCCTGGATGCAGAATATTTTCCGGGGGATATCGGCTGGGAATTCTGGTGCCGCGAGGGTGATCCGCTACCCCAACGCACCATCGATCTGTTGAAACGCACCGACTGCTGTCTGTTTGGCGCCATTACCTCTAAACCCAAGGAAGAAGCGGAAGACGAACTCATTCCCGAACTAAAGGGAAAGGGATTGATTTATTCCAGCCCCATCGTGCGCCTGCGGCAGGAATTCAATCTGCGCACCAACCTGAGGCCCTGCAAGGCTTATAAGGGTAATCCGCTCAACTATCGCGATGATATCGATCTGGTCGTTTTTCGCGAAAACACCGAATGCCTCTATGTCGGCATCGAATTTCACCCCTTGCCGGCCGAGCTGATGCAAACCTTACAAAACCTGCATCCTAAAATGAAACGGTTCGGCCAGGTTGATTTAGAAGATATTGCGGTCTCCCTGCGCATCATCACCCGCCAGGCGTGTCAGAATATCATCAGAGATGCCTTTGAATATGCTGTGAAATATGGTTACAAAACCGTTACCGTGGTCGAAAAACCCAACGTCATCCGCGAAACCAGTGGATTGATGGTGCGGGAAGCGCGCAAGATTGCGAAAGAATATCCGACTATTCAGCTCTGGGAGGCCAATATCGACGCCATGTGCATGTGGTTGGTCAAGAATCCGCAGGACTATGGGGTGTTGGTCACCAGCAACATGTTTGGCGATATAATCTCGGATTTGTGCGCACAACTAGTCGGCGGGCTTGGGTTCAGTTCGTCCGGCAATATCGGCGATCACTATGCAGTGTTCGAACCCACCCATGGTTCGGCGCCCAAATATGCGGGACAGTACAAGGTGAATCCCACGGCCATGTTACTCACGGTTAAATTGATGTTGGATTGGCTCGGTGAAACCGATTCTGCCCATCGACTGGAAAAAGCCGTAAGCGAGGTGATCGCTGAAGATAGAGTCAAGACCTACGACATGGGTGGCCGTAACAGCTCGCTGGAAGTGGCGCAGGCAGTGGCGGCGCGATTATAAACGATATTCGCCTGATCTGTAATTAGATAAATAGGAATCGTTGATCGGAATCGCATACGGAGAGCGTGTTGAAAAGAATTAATTTTGCTATTGGCGTTCACAATCACCAACCGGTGGGCAATTTTGACCATGTTTTTGAAGAAGCGTATCAAAAGGCTTACCTGCCGTTTTTAAAAGTACATGAAAAGTATCCGCAAATAAAACTGGCGCAACATTACACCGGCATTTTATTTGAATGGATCGAAAAACAGCATCCGGAGTTTATACCGCGCCTGCGGAAAATGGTCGTTAGGGGCCAGGTTGAAATGATGACCGGCGGCTTTTATGAACCGATTTTAATTACCATACCGGATGAGGATAAATTAGGGCAAATTCAGGCCCTGAGCAAATATGTCAAGCAAAAAACCAGTTATCATGCGACTGGCATCTGGCTGGCCGAACGTGTCTGGGAACCCGACTTGCCCGGACCGTTGAACAGGGCGGGCATTCAATACAGCGTGATCGATGATGCTCATTTCAAATACGCTGGTTTGCGGGAGCCGCAGCTCCTTGGATATTATATTACCGAGCATCAGGGCGCACTGCTCAAGATTTTTCCCATCAGCGAAAAATTGCGTTACAGCATGCCCTTCCGGCCGCCGGAAGATACGATTGAGTATTTGCGTTCCATCGCCAGCGAAGACGGCGCCCGACTGGCCGTGTTTGCCGATGATGGTGAAAAGTTCGGTGTCTGGCCGCATACCTACGAGCAGTGTTATGAAAACGGCTGGTTGGAGAATTTTTTCCGGTTGCTGGTGGAGAACGCCGATTGGATCAATATCATCACTTTTAGCGAGGCATTGCAGCAATTGCCGCCGATCGGACGCGTCTATTTGCCCACGGCTTCCTATCGCGAAATGATGGAATGGGCCATGCCTGCTCAGACGATTCACAAATACGAAGATTTTGATAAATGGTTGAAGGACAACCACATGCCGGCGGAGAACAGGGTTTTTGTCCGCGGCGGATTCTGGCGAAATTTCCTGGCAAAATATCCAGAATCCAACCATCTTCATAAAAGAATGCTGCGCGGCAGTGCAAGATTACAAAAGCTGATGAAGGGAAACTCCGACAGATCCTTGCAAAAGGCGAGAAACCATGTCTATGCCGCCCAGTGCAATTGCCCTTATTGGCACGGCGTTTTCGGCGGTCTGTATTTGCCTAATTTGCGTTTTCCGATCTACAACAACCTCATCCAGGCGGATGTTGTTATGGACAAAATCGAACGAACGGCCAATGAAAAGAAAAATGGCTGGGTCCATGCCGGGTCGATGGATTTCGATAGCGATGCCTATGAAGAACTCATTGTTGAATCGGATCGAATGAACCTGTTTTTTGCTCCGCAAAGCGGGGGTGCCCTGTTTGAACTCGATTACAAGCCCAGGGCTATCAATCTGTTGGATACCATGACGCGCCGCGAAGAAGGCTATCATCGCAAATTGCGCCAGGCCATCGCAGATAAGGATCATCCTGCCGCTGCCGTGGAAGTGGCGAGCATACACGATATCGTGGTGATGAAAGAGGATAACCTGGATCAATATTTACATTTCGATTGGTATCGCCGCAGCAGTCTCATCGATCACTTTTTACATCCCTATGTAACACTGGATGCCTTTCAAAAAGCCGAATACGGCGAACAGGGCGATTTCGTCAATCAACCCTATCAGGTTGGTACCGCTAAAAAGGGCCGGGCAATGGTGGTTAGCCTGAAGCGGGATGGGCATGTTTGGATCGGCGACCGCTTCGTGCCCATTCGCATGCGTAAAGACGTTACTATACATCCCAAAAAAGATGTGATAGAGGTACAGTATACCATCGTTAACCTGGACAACCGGGAAGCGGAACTATGGTTCGGCAGTGAGTCCGCCTTTGCTCTCATGGCGGGCGATGCGCCGGACCGTTATTATTTTAGCAAACAGGCTAAAATAAAGGATACGAGGCTCGCGAGCCTGGGGACTCTGGAGAATATCCAGCACATTGGATTATGTGATGAATGGCTCGGCTTGAAAATTGATCTGGAGTGGGACAAACCAGCCGGATTGTGGCGCTTTCCCATTGAGACTGTTTCCATGTCCGAAGCCGGATTTGAGCGCGTCTATCAGTGCTCGATCCTGATGCCCCACTGGAGGATCACCCTCAAAGCGAATAAAGAATGGAAAACCAATTTGCGTTTTTTATTCGGTAAATGTTAAGCGATGTAAGTATGGACAAAAAAATGAGTAAACGATTATTGCGTGTTTTGATCATCACCACGCTGGTGATGATCATCGGAATTGCTTTCACGAAATTCGGCGGCAATGAAGGGTATTCGCAGGATAATATCCGCGCCGAGCTGGATCGATTCGTCGAAGTATTCATATATGTGAAGAAGTATTACGTCGAAACCGTTGAAAGCGATAAATTAATCACCGGGGCGATAGAGGGCTTGCTTTCAAAACTGGACCCGCATTCGGTCTATATCCCCAAAAAAAGCCTGGAAAAAGTGACCGAACAATTCACCGGCCATTTTGAAGGTATCGGCATTGAATTCATTGTACTCAACAAAGTTTTGACCGTGGTGTCGCCCATTGTTGGAGGTCCGGCCGAAGAAGTGGGATTGTTGCCGGGAGACCAGATTATTCGAATAGATGATAAATCGGCCTACGGTATTACCGAAGATGAGGTTATGCAAACATTGCGCGGTCCAAAGGGCACCAAAGTCAAGGTCACCATCGCACGGCCCAATCTGACCGAATCGTTCGATGTCGTGATCACACGCGACAAAATTCCTATTTACAGCGTTTACGCCTCGTTTATTCTGGATGATAATAAAACGGGATATATCTGGCTGGCACGTTTTGCCAAAACCACCTCGGATGAATTGGAAACGGCCCTGAAGAATCTTGAAGCCCAGGGCATGAAACAGCTGATCCTGGATTTGCGCTATAATTCCGGCGGCTTACTGGAGCAAGCCGTAGAAGTCAGCGATAAATTCCTGCCCGGCGGGCACAAGATCGTCTATACGCGGGGTCGCATACCGGCGGCGGACGAGGATTTTTATTCGACCAATACTTACGCGCATCCCAGGATCCCGATGATTATCATGATCAATCACGGCTCGGCCAGCGCTTCCGAAATTGTCGCAGGCGCACTCCAGGACCTGGATAGGGGATTGGTAGTGGGGCAGAGAAGTTTCGGCAAAGGATTGGTTCAAAACCAGATTGGCTTGAAGGACGGATCAGCCATCCGACTCACCGTGGCGCGATATTATACTCCCAGCGGCCGTCTGATCCAGAGACCCTATGACAACGGCCTGATGGATTATTATGCCGAAGCCTATAGCGATGAGGAGCCAGCAGATTCCAAAGAGGACTCGAGCAGAATAGAATATAAAACCCTTAACGGTAGAATCGTATACGGCGGCGGCGGCATCACACCCGACTCGACATTAAAACCGGAGCGCGTCACCCGCTTTACCAACGAACTGGTCGGAAAACGAATTCTGTTCGAATTGGCCTCCAAATATGTTGCCGATCATCCACGCCGCTGGAGCAATTTCAAAGAGTTCCGCAATAGGTTTGCTGTGGACGATGAATTGATCGACGAGCTCAAAGCCCTGGTGAAAAAAAATGATATGGAATTCAGTGAAGAAGCCTATCAAAAGGACGCCCGCTATATCAAAATGCTGATCAAGGCGGAAGTAGCCCGCAATTATTGGGATAGCACGCACTACTATATGTTGCTGCGATACGAAGATACCGAGCTCGCCAGTACCGTGCCTTTGATGTCTCAGGCTGAATCCATTTTAGAGTTGGGGGGATGGTAATCTCATAAAGCCTTCCATCCACATGGTGTAACGGATTTGTAAAATGGGAAGATAATATGTTACAATGGTTCATCGACGGTGGATTTTTTATGTATCCCATTCTGGTGTGCCTGTTTCTCGGATTGGCCATCAGTTTTGAAAGACTCTATTTTCTTCACAAGGTCAGTGTAAATAACAAACGACTGCAGCAGGAGGTTTTTACCGTATTGCGGCAGGAGGGCGTCGAGAAAGCAGCAGCACTCTGTGAGCAGAATAGCGGCCCGTTATCCGCCATTTTTTTAGCCGCTCTCAGTCGCCATAAGAAAGGCATTGACCGGGTGGAAAAGAGCATAACCGAAGCAGGCGCCGGCCAGATTGCGGCCCTGGAAAGAGGCCTGATCTGGTTGTCGACCATCATCAGCCTGTCGCCGTTATTGGGTTTTACCGGTACGGTGCAGGGCATGATTTTTTCCTTCGACGCGATAAAGCGTCTCAACGATATCTATCCTTCCATTGTGGCGGGCGGAATTTCCGTGGCCTTGCTGACCACCCTGTTCGGATTGATTGTTGCCATGATCATTCAGGTGTTTCATAACTATTTTGTATCACGCATAGATCGCCTCATTCTAAATATGGAAGAGAACTCGGCGGCGCTGATCGAACAGCTAACAGAAATATAAAAGTAAAAGGGATGCTATAAGCGAAACATGCGGTTCAGGCGACGGGAAAAATTGACGACCAGGATACCGAGCAATTCACTTGCGGATATCGCTTTTTTGTTGCTCACCTTCTTCCTGGTGACGACCACGATAGAGCGGGATCGTGGTATCACGATGACGCTGCCGGCCAAGGGCGCGGTCAAACAGGTGGCGGCCGAAAATATCGTCCGCGTCGAGCTTGATCCTTCAGGCACTGTCTACTTCAATGAAGCGCCCATTGCTCTGAACCAACTGGCCGAAATGGCTAGGGGTTTGAATGAAAAAAATCCAGACGCCATTTTCAGTGTCCAGCCGTCAAAATCAGTGCCCTATAAATATTATATCGGCGTACTGGATCAGCTGCGCGAAGCCCAAGTGAGGCGCATCGCCATCAGCGAATCGGGCAGATTTTAAATATTTCCGGATTGGTATATTCTATGCGTTTTCGCAAGTCGCAACATATAAAAAGTGAAATCCCGACCGCCGCTCTGCCGGATATCGTGTTTCAGCTTTTACTTTTTTTCATGCTTTCTTCCTATTTTAGACCCTATCAGGGTCTTCCGGTTGCATTGCCGGAAGCCCTGCAGATGCAAAAAGCGCCGGGCGTTCGCAATGTTGTGATCATCTGGGTAGATGCCAATAACAATATTTCCGTAGATGATCAATCGATATCCGTCGCCGATTTAGCGGGTTTGCTTGAAAACAGGATCATGGATGCAGATCGCCCGGTTCAATCGATTTCTTTGCGAGTCGATCAGATGGCATCTATGGAGACCGTTTTAGCCATTCAGATAGAATTACGCCAAGTGGGTGGGCCGGCTTTAAATCTCCATTATTCAACAGAAGCAATCGAACTCGATGAAAAATGATATACTCTTTCGACCATTTTGCTTCAAAGGCGCAGCTGATGCTACGGCCCTGGCGATTAGCCAGAATATTAACTCGATCGCGCCTTTTTTCACGATTCGCCGGCAAAAGCCGCACGGGCGTCGGGCTGTGCCCCTTCGTCGCAGCCATGCTGTGCTGTACATTGGCCTGCTTTAATCCGTTCGCTCCGAGTCTGGATCAGAATCCCTCTCCCGACGTTAGGGTCACCGAACAGAAGACGCCCGATGAAACGCTGCAAAATTTTATCTATGCCTATACTTTTAAAGATTCCCTGGTCTATGACAATCTATTGGATAGTTCGTTTGTCTTTGTCTATTTTGATCCCAATCTTGGCACATCGGGTCTTTTTGCCTCCTGGAATAGGGACATCGAATTAAAAACAACGGGGCGGCTTTTTCGCAATTTTGAGACTTTGAACCTTGTTTGGGATTCGACTATCTATGAAACCCTTGAGGAAACCAGCGCCGAACTGGCCAAGACCTTGCATCTGCATATGTTCGGAACATTTGGCGAGTTCAACCTGACCGGCAATGCGATCTTTAATTTTCGTAAAAGTCCTTATGACCATAAATGGCGTATCACCCGCTGGAAAGATGAATCGCAAATGTGATGGTTGTAATCAGCCTGATTCGGCCTGATTGCGGCCGAGCATAAAAACTCATTGACATTATTGATTGCTTTTTATTAAATTATATATAGTTTAATTTACCTTGCAGATGTTAGGCTATAGCGTAGACTTGGGTGTTCTGCTTCATCAAAAGGGATTATCCTGATCCGATTCCATCGAATCGGTGATTCATACATACTGTGAGAGACCACATCGTGCTGAGTGAAGAGAGCAAAAATAAGTTTGAAGAAATTGCCTTTGAATACATGGATTCGCTTTATAGTACGGCCCTGCGTCTGACTAGAGATACGGCGGAAGCGGAAGACCTGGTGCAGGATACCTATTTGCGCGCCTATCGATTTTTTGATAAATTTGAACAGGGGACCAATTTTAAAGCATGGATTTTTAAGATTCTCACCAATACCTTTATTAATAAATATCGTAAAAAAGTCCGCACGCCGCAGCAGGTGCAACTTGACAAAGTGGAATTCGCTCTTGAGAACGAAGAGAAATTTCAGCAACCGGCAGAATGGGATGGATACGATGAAGAAAAATACGCTGAACTTTTTGATGACGACATCAAAGCCGCTTTATCCCAGCTTTCGGAAGAATTCCGCATGGTCATCTTGCTGGCGGATGTGGAGGGATTTGCCTATAAGGAAATCGCCGACATGATCGATCGGCCCATCGGTACGGTCATGTCGCGTCTTTTTCGCGGCAGGCAAATGCTGCAAAAAATCCTGCATAAATATGCCAGGCAGGAAGGGTATATCAAAACCCCTCCATCCAAATAACTTTAGCTCATATTTATGATAACACAATATTAGTGTCACCAAATTAATTCTTTCAATAAGTTTAAGCGCCCTTTGGCTGGTGATGTTTACCCTATTCCGGATGCGACATGCGAACCTATCTTACAATCATGCTAATTGTTTTTATATCTTTCACCCTATTTTCCGCGCAACTGTTTGACGACATTCATGTGCTCGATGCTCGCCTCATTTCCTCCTACGAGGAAGTAATACCGGGTATGCAGTTCCTCGTTGCAGTCGTTGTGGATATTGAAAACGGGTTTCATATCAATTCCAATCAACCGGCTGAGGACTATTTCATTCCTACGGTGGTTAAATTTGATCCGAATCCTCATTTCAGTTTTGGCGAAATCCGATTTCCGCAGCCCCTGATCAAAGAATTTTCTTTTTCTGAAAAGATGCTGTCGGTGTATGAAGGGACTATTCATATCTATGCCGATATACAGGCTTCGCCGAATGTACAGGCGGGCGACTATGTACTCAAAGGCATCCTCTCCTATCAGGGCTGCGACGATAACAGTTGTTATGCCCCGGG
>JAFGSU010000198.1 GCA_016934435.1 Candidatus Zhuqueibacterota bacterium
CTCATAGTTATGCCCGAGGAATATTTCGCACCGATGATAATGGTGTTACCATCAATGTCGACAGAACTGCCAAATTCATCTTCCGGAAAGTTGCTAAGCTTGCGTTGCTCTTTCCATTTATTATTATCAAATTTAAAGATATATACAGCACCAGGGTCGCCCCCTATTCCTGGAGCTCCGATAATTGCTGTGTTTCCATCGATAGCAGTAGATAAACCAAAATAACCCCTATCTGTCGCGCTGGATGGTATCAACTTGGCTTGCTGCTTCCATTCATTATTTTGCATGCTAAAAACATACGCACAACCGGTATTAACATTATTATTATTCATCCCACGAAAATCTCCGACAATGGCTGTATTTCCATCAATCGCAACAGAACCGCCAAACCAACTAGGAGTATCATTTTCTGGTATCAGTTTGGAGTATTGTACCCAGGCATTGCCGTCGAAATGAAAAATGTAGGCTTCATTAGTTGCACCAACGATCGCCCAGTCTCCGTCAACATCAACGGACTGACCAAAAATTCCGGGTATAGGGATGTCAGGAAGGAGTACAGTTTCATAATCCAGGGTTTGGGCAAATACAAGCCGCCCGCACCACAATATGAAATTGAGTAAGAAAAAGCATTTCCAAAATATAAGGCACAAGCCGTTCCGGGTTTTAATTTGTATTGTATTATACATAAAATACCTCCTTTTTATTAAAGTCTTGTTAAGCATCCATTCGAAACAGAACGTCCCTGAAACTTGGAGGTTGGAAAATTCGTGCCCGCGTAAATCAGGATTGGTGGAGAATGGTTTACTCCACGCGAAATGATTATGCTACTCGTCAATTATAAATTGATAGGAATTTTTATTTTCCCTGTTCAATGAAAAAAAAGGAAAACATACTCCCTCCCCTCTCCCAAAATTTCACAATTTCCTCTTAAGCGCACCGATTTTAGCAGTAAAATTTGTTCAGGAAGTTGTTATTAATGGCAAACTAAAAGTAGAAACATAAATCTTTTCCATCACCCTTAAAAAAACCTATAATTCTCTACAGACGTAAATATAATAATTATTTATAGATAGGATTTTAACAAATGAAAAATTTAAAAGGATAAGCCGATTAAAGATGCGAGATGTATGTGCTCAAGTTTGTCTGCCGGTCGAGCAGGAGTTTTTTGCGGATATGAATGCGATGTATTTCCACGGTCGGTTCAGTGACATGCAGGAGCCTGGCTACCTCCTTATTGCGCAGTCCGATTTTGATAAAGGCGCAGATTCTGGTCTCCTGCGGCGTCAGATTAGGGGCGCGCCGGGCGAGATGTTTGTAAAATTTATTGTGCACCTCTGAAAAGCATTTTTCAAATTCATTTTTCAAGTCGTCGCTATTTATATAGTCTTCTATCATCTTAATCGGCTCTTCGATCTGGCGATCATTCAGGACCTGGTCTGTTTTCATTTTTGTCAGTCTATGATGGATGTATTTCAACAGATTTCGCTTTTCAAGCATGATTATGGATTTGGCCGTGAGTTCGCGTTCACGATGTTCCAGATTCGATTTTAAAAGCCTGTTGCCTTCTATCATCGTTTTGACGATCGAGGTCATATTCATGACTTTCTGTTCGTAAAGTCGTTTTTGCCGTTTCCTGGATGCGGCATAATATCGGGCCGATACAAACGAAATGAGAACCAGAAAGCTAATACCCGCAATAGCAATACTATAAATACGAATCCTGTGTTCGATCAACGCCAGACGTGCTGTTTCTTCAAATTGAATCTGAGATCGCAAAATACGACGTCGAACTTCACCGCTGAAAATCTCGTTTTTTAGATTGATATGCGTTTTTAACCAATCCAGTGCTTTTTCCGATTCACCCCGGCTCTCATGGATTTTAGAAATATAAAAGCTGGAGACCAGTTCAATATAGGGGATATGGCCGGGCAGGATGGAGAGGGCGTGCCGGTACAGCGTCATGGCGGATGGATAATCTCCCATGTAGAAATAGGTTTCAGCCATATCTCTTATGCCGAATGCGAGCCCTGGCTTGTCGTTTTGTTTTGCGGCGATCAAAACAACCTGGCGAAGGTTTTCCAGCGCCCGGTCGTATTCTCCCAGTTGCATGTAAACGCAGCCTTTTTCATACCATAACCGTCCGATCAATTGCTGCGAATTGGATTGATGTATCTGATGCGACGCAACCTGCACGTATTCCAGCGCCTCCTCAGATTTTCCGATGCGAGAAAAGACCGTCCCCATACTCAGCCAACTTTTAGCCATTTCCAGGGAATCTCCCGTGAGAGTGGCCTGGTGAACGGCCTGTTTCCCGCACTGGAGCGCGCAGGATGTGAGTTTGACGGCCGCATAGAGCTCGGCTAAATTTCGCAGGATCGAAATGCGCCTGTATCTGAGAGGGCCTCCCCGGCACATCTCAAGCGCGTTCAATAAATCCGTCTGAGCTTCTTGCAGATGCCCCAGAATATAATTCAATCCCGCCGACGCGGTCAAGGCATCGACCATGTCCGCCGGCGAATGCATCGATTTCGCATGAATGCGTGCCTCCTCACTCAGCAGCAAGGCCTTTGAAAGTGAAAAGACAGGCGTCTGATGCGTCATTTGTGAAAGAAGATGACCCGGGGGATATTCACTAAAGATGGAAACGGACAGAAAAGACACCAAAGTTTCGGCCGGGCAGGGAGTTGAATCGCCAAATAAACGTGCAAAGGCCGTATCAGCGATGGAAGAATATGCCTGCGGGGATGCGCTTGCAGGCTGCGGCTCCAGTCTCATGACTGAGAATATGAGACATAGAAGAATGGTAGGCTTTGGGATGGTATCCACCTCACACCCGGTTGATTTTCGAGTGGCCATGACGCATGGGCGGCGGACTAAATTGTTCTGCGGCTTTCCAGCTTTCCGGCGTACATTACGGAATCGGATACTGTCTGCCCCATGTGTTGTATAAAAGTAATTTTATTAAACTACACTATGGTTAAAAAGTGTCAGAACTTTTGATGCTTATCAGGATCAATTCCCTTTTTGGCCAAAAAATATGTGAGGAATAAAGAGACGCCCGGGAGCGGAAGAATAGGTAGCGGAATCGCAAGAAAGTCGGTTCACAATTAAGGAATTATAGCAAGTTTTGGCATGATATGCAAGTGAAAAATGGTCTTTTTGGAACTTTTTCCGACCGGCGGAAAGCAGGACTCGACAGGTTCGCATGGTCTGAAAGGAATTCGGTTTTGATAGCCCGATCCAGCATATCTATAGATGGTTTGTAACAGGCTATCAGGTTGCCATTCGTCTGGAGTCGGAGACCAATGAATATTTCAAACGACTCGTTGACGAAATAGACATCCCTTATCAGAAGCTCATCCATCTTTACCTTCGTGACTGCGCTGAAAAAGAACTGAAACCATCATTATCCCGGCAGGAATGACTTTTCAATACCTCCTCGATTCTTCAGGCGTCGATACGCGGCTGTGCGGTGGCCGCGCTAAAACAACATTTGATCTCCAAATGCATACTACTCAAGAGGCCATCCGCAACGGCCGATGGTTGGGCCATCTAAGGGCATGGCATAGAATCATCACTTTTTAAGGTAATTTCTTTAGATCGTCTAAATCTTTTTCTCTAGCGCTTGCCATTTTATTTTTTTTCAGGTCGTCAAGATTGATTATATTGACCTTTACTCTATCAATATAGGCGATTGCCCTATTACGAAAACATTCATCAAACTCAACTCCGGAAATAGTCGTCAGTATTTCAATTCTTACTGGAGCATTGCCAAGCCTTATAATTTTATTATGTTGTACAAATAGTTCGTTTGATAATTCGGGAACATTGAAACCAAAGTCTTTCATAACCTTAACCATTTTAAAGGCATTTGCCGGCTTACTTGCTATCCAGATATCGATGTCAGCTGTCGCACGGGGATAGCCATGAAAACCTACAGCATAACCACCAATGATTAAATATTCGACTTTATGAGAGTTCAGTAATTTCAAAAAGTCTTTGAAGTCTGGATGAAGCCTGATCGCCATAATTCAGTGTCCTTAATAGCTCGATATGTTCAAGCCTATCATTAGCTGATTTAGAAAGCCAAAATTCCTGATCATCCATTTCATCGGTCAAAGAATGAACTGAAAATTTGGATTTATCAAGGCGTGGGAAATTTATTTTTCCTTTTTTCATTTATATTCCCGTTCCTTTAATTGCATCTTTTAACAGTGAACAGTATTTTGCTTAAATATAGCTTTTTATTGATTTGTGATCAAGTTCTTTTTGGCGTAGCCGCCGCACCCTATGCAGCAACAGTGCGATTTTTGATCTAAAATCTGCGCTCCGGCGGTGGCTTCCCTATTCGCCGCGCTGCGGCCGGTTATATACTCGCGATCCTTTTCTCGAGGGCCTCGGCGCAGACCATTCTGGCAGACATGCCATAGCCGGATCGGTGGCATGAGATTGAAAATCAATTTATAAAACTCTCTTCACCTTCCCCGTCACCTCAATCACCTCTCCGTCCCGTTCGAGGATCAGTCGACGCTCATCGCCGACTTTGCCCCTCAAGGCATCTACGACCACGCCCATGGGTGCATCCTTCACCTCCCGGTCATCGATTTTAGTCAGGATATCGCCCGCCTGAACCCCTTCGACGGCCGGCTCGCCGTCTTTTTCCGCCACGCCGATGACGGCATAATGGCCGTCATCCAGCGGCCGCAGGGTGAGACCGACGAGGTCCAGGTCGTGCCGGTTCACCCGCCCGGTTTTCTGGAAATAGACGGCGCTGTGGTCATAGTCGATTTCCAGCCGGTAAGCCATATAAGCATTCGGCCCCAGAATGCCGGCCACCGGCCGGGCGGTCTTTTGTGAATACCATGCGGCCAGTGGAAACGTCTCCGGCAGGCCGGCCAGACCCACCTGCTCAAGCCGCGCCGCTCCCCAGTTGAATGACGGCACGCGAACGAGTCGCCAGCTCTCTTCTCCGGGCCACCAGCCCCAGATATTGGCACAGCCCACCGCGCCTTTGCTCTGCGGGCATTGCGGCGCATGTTTGAGAATATCATCCAATACCGCTTCCGAGACAAAACTGTAGGAGGCGCCGTTGTCGACCCATAAACGTACCGTTCGCCAGCTGCTGTCCAGCTTTTGTATCTCGGCCTGGATGATCATTCGGTTGTGATCCAGAGTAAAGGGCACAGTCACCGCATCCCGTTTAATGGTACAGGAAACCAGCCCAAATATGGCCAGGGCTGTGATGACCAGGTGCATGCTTGCTCGGACACCGGCGATAGGTGCATATGTTCCGTTCAGGCCATTTGACCATACTTTTCCGGCATAGCCATACAGGACTGAAAGGCGGGCAGGAATGCCCGCTCTCCGTTTATCCTTATTTCCATTCATGCACGTGCTCCTCGCATTTCCGGATGCCATAATCGAGCCAGATGCGTTCGATGTAATTGCGTGTACCGGCCTTGAGCGCCTGCAACGCCTGTAAACGAATTTCATTCGTCTCCCGGTGGGTCGCATCCGCTTTTAAAATCACATCGGTCAGGTGAAGGACTCGGACGTATTCTTTGTTATCCAGCAGCGATTGCGCCCTTTTAACCATGGATGCCGGCCCGGCCAGGTCAACGAGATCGGCGTAGATGCTCGAGGGCGGCTGTGCATACATGAAGGCGGGATTCTCATCGAACCAGCCGATGTTCTCGTGATAGACGCCGCGCACGGTCCATTCGACCTTGCCGAAAAACGGACGCAGTCTGTACGACTCCGGCACGTTGATTTCATCCATGAGGATGTGGACGTCCTTGCCGGCATTGATGCCTTTGATGGTTTCGTCGTGAATGTATTGCAGCGCATCGCGGAAATTGGCCACCGTTTCCCGGACAGGTCGTTTCCCTATCAACGGTGATCCGTGACCCATCAGGAAAAATTCGGGTTCGTAGGACAATGCCAGATCGAGGGCATGGATATAGCCCAGCATCGGCCGCGTCGACGTGCCGCGCAGGGTGGCGTTGTTGATGAAATACTCGTAATAATTATCGCCGACGAATACGGCGCGCAATTCGGGAATCCAGATCGTCGCATGATCGGGGGTTTCACCGGGGGTGTGGGTCATTTTGAAATGCAAACCGTCAAGTTGATAGGTGTATTCGTCAAGAAAGGTGATGATCGGTGTGATATAATCAACAGGCTTAATATCCGCCGGATCGGGCAGGGATTTTCTGCCCCAGATGGCGCCGCGGCGGGCGAAAAACGGCGCCAGCCGCCTCTGATACTCGGTGAAGGTGCGGAATGCTCTCTGCGCGATAATCGCAATGGTGGAATCACTGCGCCAGACGCCCATGTTCTGCCAGTGATCTTGGTGCGCGTGGGTCAGCAGGATGGCCCTGAGCGGATGATTTTCCAGGATGCGTTTGAAATACACCGGCGCCGAGGCCGCGCCGGCCGGATCGATCAGCACGCTGCCCTCATCCGTGGTGATGAGATAGCTGTTGCACGAACCTTCCATGCGATAAATATTTTCCCCCAATTTGCAATAGTCGATATAAGCCTCCACAAGCCACTCTTTTAGAGTCCCGGAAACCGGAATTTTATCCATCCATGCGGGATTGTGTTCCCACTGGTAATCGAAAATGACGGCCGACAACCCGTTCAGGGTGTTGATTTTTTTATCGTCGGCGAGTTGATCGTGCTGACCGAACGGATAGCCGGTGCGAATCGACAGGGGTTTGATATCTTGCGCTGTCACTTTGGACATGATCACGGCGCTGAGCACCGCCTGGTGCAGGAAGAGGCGGCGCAGAAACGTGTTGCAGACATTTTGTTGGTAGGATTCATCTTTCAGGAATTTTGTCAGCATTCCGGCCCATTCTGTACAAATGCCGAGCCTCGGATCGACGGAAAAAATCTCACAGTTGAAATAGGGCTGGATTGGCTGTTCGTCGACGATGGTGGTATAGCCCGGCAATGTTGTATAATTCAAGCCCAGTTCACGATAAATCGGCGCCCAGTAATCGTTCGGCGCCGTATCGGACGGGATGCCGATGGTATTCACCAGCGAAACCGGCCGAATCGATACGCCATAGCGATTTTCCAGATCGAGTTCATCCGGAGAATCCAACACCAGGGTGGCGGGATCGAACCAGGCCAGGGTCGTCGCTTTATCTTTGACCAATCGTTCAACC
>JAFGSU010000199.1 GCA_016934435.1 Candidatus Zhuqueibacterota bacterium
AATAAATCAAGTGTGATCACCAAGACATTTTATTGAAATAGTACTTGTAGTTGAATATAAAACCGACTATTTTTATACAAGCCGGCACTCGGTCGGATTTAAGAATGTGTATTGTATTTTTACTTTGATAAAATTATAAAGGGGATAGATATGGAAACACTGCAAATTGTCCTGGTATGTGGGGCGTTATTGTTCATTATTGTGATAGCCTATCGCGCCCTCTACAAAAAAGTGGTGGTCAAAGAGGTTCATTCAACCTGCAAAATGCTCGTCGCCATCAGACGAAGAGGAGCCGCGCTGGATCATTATCTGAAATTAGGCGGCGATGAAAAGGTGGATTTAATCCACTCTCTGGGGAAACTATGCCGCATCTTGCATGAACGCTGGTTGGCCAGGGCCCAGTATGTCAGTGGATTTTCCGGCGACGTTCATGGATTGCCGGCAACGGCAGAATACGATTGGATGATCATCGCCATCTATAATGTGACCGATTATGAGCATTTCCAGAATTGTGCATCTGTGCTGGAAGAATCCCAGTTCAGTCCGCTGCGTTATTACCTGGAGATTCGACTCATCTACGGCGCTTCCATAACCGATCTTTCGACCAAAATACCTAAATTATTTTGATTTACGGTTTCTTTTTAAATAAATCATCCAGTTTGCGGCGCGCATCATCCGCGGCAGAAGGGACGGTTTTTACAGACGCTCCAGGTTCAAAGTAATCGCAAAAATTACTCTTCTCTTTATCCTGCACCCATTCAGCCTGCGGTTCACGGCATTGGTGATGCGCATTCACATCATAAAACTGACAATTGCGACAGCAATGCAGGTAGCTGCTACAAAAAGGGCAGGTATCCTGACGGCCGACTTTATGGTCCAGGGAAATCTCTTTGCCGCATTGATAACATTGCATGCTTGCCCTCCTCTCATGGTCCACATCCGGACCGGGCATATTCACTCTTGATGGGCGATAATTATTTTGCCGCCGGTTGCTTCCACCAGATTGTGCTGTAACAGATGCGCCTGCTGTTTTCTGATCGATAATTGCAGAGCCACCGAGCTGCCATAATGAGAATCGACGATATCGGCTTTCATCAGGTCGATGACATGCATGACGGCATTGAGCCTGTCGTAGGAAAAGGTAACCACACATCTTTGCCGGATATATTCGGTTTTAATCATCGCTTGCTGCAACAGGGTGACGACGGTTTCGCTGTAGGCTCTGGCCAGGCCGCCCGTCCCCAACTTGATGCCGCCGAAATAGCGGGTGACCACGACGACCAGATTGGTCAGATTCCTTCCCAGAATGGCGTGATAAATCGGTTTACCGGCTGTCCCGGAAGGTTCTCCGGCATCGGAATAGCGGAAATATTCTTCAGCGCCGCTACCGATTCGGTAAGCAAAACAGTGGTGGGTGGCATTGTGATATTTTTTTTGAATGCGCTCGATCTCCATTTCGGCCTCTTCCCTGCTGGGAATTGGGGCGGCATGGCCGATGAATCGAGAGCCTTTGACGCGATATTCGTTGCTGACCGCGTGTTCAATCGTATGTATAACATCATCATCCATAGATGATTAAATTTTTGAGTCACTCTCGCCGATGTAACGAGTGATCGGATATCCAGCGTCCCAGAGTTACGGTTGAATGCCTGCCTGTGGCAATAGTATACTCGACAAACGCCTCAATGCCAAATTCATAGGTTCTGACGCGATTCCAGCTATTATTTTTGTAATAGTTGCTATGGCCGAAAACGCCCTGGGCATATTCAGTGCTATAACTGACTCTTGGTTTGCTGGGCTGTGTTTGAAGATAGCCTACATAGAAATTTGAGTGAGGCGTAACATCAATATTTACATCAAAACTATTCCAGCCGGTATTCAAATTAACCGTGTTTGTCGGGGAATATATCTCAAGATTGCTATCCCCGGTAATTGCATTTTCCAGGCGGCCCCATACTCTTAATTTGACATCTCCAGGATCGCTATCGACACTGATTCGGATTTTCTTTATTTGACAGGTTACAGCATTCGCAGGTTGGTTCAGGGATATGGCATACCATGCCTTTGCCAGGCCGTCGGTAAGTCCGAAATAAACCAATCCTCCCTCAAATATCCCATCGGTGCGTGTTAGCCAAGCTGTCAACAAATTTTTATCTTCAGAGGATGTTTCCAGATGAAGGTTTTTTAGATCTGTGTAGGTTGCACCAGAGGCCTCCGCGATCACCCTGTCGGGATTGGAGCTGGCAAAAACTTGCATCAGAAAATCATAATTCCCGTGCGCCAGCTGCTGATTGTTGCCGCCAATGGTGATGAAGACGGCATCATCACTATTACTCCCTGTGATCGAAAACGCGGCAGATTCAAAATAAACAGTATAGGGAGTCGAGTTGGAAAGCCCGGCTTGGCGCACACCAAGTTTTACAAAAAGAGTAATATTGCCTTTGCTCACATCGATATCGAAATTTAATCTAAGGCTTGATTGGTACCCATCTGTGTCGTTATCCACGGCATTTGATATCCAGATATTACGAATGGTTACAACAATGTCATCCGATTTTGTCGGTGAAGAACAATTAATATACACCAATGTTGTCACGATTAGCGTGCACTGCAGGTAAAATCCTGAATGTTTCATTGTCTCCTCCATTCAAATCGTTTAATGACCGCCGGCGTATTCCTTGATCAGGTGATGGGCGATAACGCTGCGCTGGATTTGATTGGTGCCTTCGTAAATCTGGGTAATTTTTGCATCGCGCATGTATTTTTCCGCCGGATAGTCTTTCATATAGCCGTAGCCGCCGAAAATTTGCACGCAATCGGTGCTGACGCGCATGGCCGTGTCGGCGGCCATGACTTTGCACATGGCGGATTCCCGGCCATAGTCCTTTTCACCGGCATCAATCATGCGGGAAGTGGCGTAAATCAGGGCGCGCACGGCTTCGATCTCGGTGGCCATATCAGCCAGCATGAACTGAATCGCCTGGAAGGAAGCGATACTCTGCCCGAACTGGTGTCGGGTTCTGGCATATTTTATTGCGTGATCAAAGGCGCCCTGGGCGATGCCCAGAGCCTGTGCGGCCACGCCCGGCCGCGATTTGTCCAGGGTCTTCATGGCCACGATGAATCCGTGCCCTTCACGGCCGAGTAGATTTTCCCGGGGAATTTTACAGTCCTGAAAAACGACTTCGCAGGTGGCGGAAGCCCGGATACCCATCTTGTCCTCTTTCTTGCCGTATACGAGGCCTTCGGTGCCGTCTTCGACGATAAATGCGGAGGCGCCGCGGCTGCCGCGTGTCGGATCGGTCTTGGCAATCACGGTATAATATTTAGCCACACCGCCGTTGGTGATAAAATGTTTGGTGCCATTGAGGATATAGTGATCGCCCACCAGTTTAGCCGTCGTCTGAATGGCAGCGGCATCGGAGCCCGCTTCCGGCTCTGTCAGGCAAAAAGCTGCCAGGGCTTCACCGCCGGCTAAAACGGGGAGATATTTTTTCTTTTGTTCATCCGTGCCGGCCATGAGCAGGGGAAATGTACCCAATGCGGAACCTGCCAGCGCCAGCGCAGTACCACCGCACGCCTTTGAAAATTCCTCGGTCACCAGCACCAGCCCCATGATGCCGGCGTCCATGCCATCATATTCCTCCGGTATCCAGAGCCGAAAAAAATCCATGCGCGCCATCTCCTTAACGATGAGCCAGGGAAACTCTGCTTTCTGATCGTACTCCGCTGCTGCCGGTGCAATGCTGCCCTGCGCGAATTCGCGCGCCAGTTGCTGCAGCGCCTGTTGATCCTCGCTCAAAAAATAATTCATGCCTGCATCCCTTCCTTATATTCCATGTGCAAATAGGTTAGCGCCTCTTCGGCCGCTTTTTGTTCTGCCAGTTTCTTCGACTGTCCCACCCCGACACCCCGTTTATAGCCATCGATGAGAACACCGACGGTGAAGGTTTTACAGTGGTCCGGCCCGATTTCATCCTCGACAATGTATACCGGGCCCTGTATGTTCTCCTTCTGACAAAACTCCAGTAACATGCTTTTATAATTCTTTAATTGTGTTTCGCCGAGCAGCATTTTTAAATTGGTGGCGATGTGTTTCTGGATTAGTTTGCGCACCGGCTCCAGACCGCCGTCCAGGTAAATCGCCCCTATGAGCGCCTCAAACGCATCCGAAAGGATGGAATCCCTTTCACGGCCGCCGGCCCGTTCCTCCGATTCATTGAGAAAAAGAAAATCCCCCAACTTGACCTCCCGCGCCACCCGGCTTAAATTGCTGCGATTCACCAGCAGCGATTTGTAATTGGTCAGAACGCCTTCTTCTCTATCCGGGTAGGTTCTGTAAACATATTCGGTAATGACCATGCCGAGCACCGCATCTCCCAGTAGCTCCAATCGTTCATTCGATTCCAGCCGTTCCTCACCGGTGATTACCAGATAGGAGCGATGCTTGAGAGCCTGGACCAATAACACTTCGTCATTAAAGCGATATTTGATAAGACGCATTAAAGGTGCGAGATGCCGCGACTGTGCGCTTTGCGCCCCCGTATGATGAAAAACTCTTTCGAGTAACCGGTTTATCCCGCTATTTTGTAATGCCATAATGTACTGTAAATACCCTCCATCCTGTGAATGGTTCACGCAGATGTTTCTTTGTCAGGGGCGTGCTATCTTTTTCGGCCATACGGCATCAGCCGGCGCCCGGATACCACTCCGGGATGCAGGATACGTTGAACGATGAGAAATAAAGCAAGTATATCGGGATGCAAAGGATTTCTAAAAGGAAAGAAAGCCTTGGTATCACGGCATACTGCCGGATGAGATCATGGCATCGTTCAAGTCGATGAGCGCGCTTCCTGTTATCTGCGTACACGTTTGAGTGGTCGCCGGCGGTCGCCCTGTCTATGGCCAGAGCCCGGCAAACTCGTCTCATCTGCTGTTGTTAAGATGAAAATTCCTTAAAGAGCAGGCTGACATTATGCCCGCCGAAACCAAAAGAGTTGGACATGACCGCCTGAACCCTGCGTTTCACCGCTTTATTCGGAACATAATTGAGATCACAATCCGGATCGGGTGTCTCATAGTTGATGGTCGGATGCACGATTTGCTTGTTCAGGGTCATAACACAGGCAATAGCTTCCACGGCGCCCGAGCCGCCTAAGATGTGACCGACCATGGATTTGGTGGAACTGATGGCCAATTGATAGGCATAGTCGCCGAACACCCGTTTAATGGCCACTGTTTCACTTTTATCATTCAGCGGAGTGGATGTGCCGTGCGCATTGATATAATCGATATCCTTCGGTTGCATGCCGGCGCAGGCCAGAGCCGTACGCATACAGCGGTAGGCGCCGTCACCGTCCGCATCCGGTGCGGTGATATGATAGGCATCGGCGCTGAACCCGATGCCCGCAAGTTCGGCATAGATTTTTGCGCCGCGCGCCCGGGCGTGCGACAACTCTTCTAACAGCAAGACCGCGCCGCCTTCGCCCATGACAAATCCATCTCGATCGAGATCGAACGGTCTGCTGGCGCGTTCCGGCTCGTCATTGCGGGTGGAAATGGCTCGCATGGCATTAAAGCCTGAAACACCCATGCGCGTAATCGGCGCCTCTGAACCGCCGGCCAGCATGCCGATAGCTTCACCATATCGAATGTGATTGAACGCCGCGCCAATGGCATGAGCGGACGAAGCGCAGGCCGATATGGTGGCGTAATTCACGCCCTTGAGACCATGATGGATCGATATATAGCCCGGTGCAATATCGGCAATGAGCATGGGGATCAACAGAGGACTCACCCGGCCCGGCCCCTTTTCCAGCAAAGTTTGACATTCCTTTTCGTAGATTCTCATGCCGCCGATACCGGAACTGACAATAACGCCGAATTTTTCACGATCCACGGAATCAAACCGAATCTCGGAATCCCGCACCGCCTGCTGGGCTGCGATGACGGCAAAATGCGTGAACCGGTCCATACGCCGCGCCTCTTTACGATCAATATAATCGGTAACCTCCAGGTCTTTGATCTCACCGGCTATTTTTGTATCATAGTCGGTGGAATCAAACGCCTCATAACGGGAGATACCGCTCTTGCCGGCAACAAGGTTGTCGAAATAGGTCTCAACAGTACGACCGACAGGTGAGACGATGCCCATACCCGTAATGACCACACGCTTTGGTTCCATGCTCTTGCCTCAGGTTTGTTTTAAGTATCCGCTTTTACCACAGAAAGTTTGCCCCGTTCATTTCACCCATTTGCAACCTGCAACGGGGAAATACATGAGAAGGTAAAGGGTAGCACACCCTTTACCTTCTTCATGGTTATGAATATGAGGTCAATCCGGCCGCGAGGCTGGCCAAACTGCTGCATCGGCACCTCCCCTGAAAGTAACCTGCTGAAAAAGCCTGTTCTAATTTCAACAAGTTGCCCGAAGTGTTAGCCGATGCATTTGAATCTTTTGGTACAGCCCCGGGTAGATCAGGATTTGCCTAATTTTTCGTGCAAATACTTCAAGGCGTCGCCGACGGTTGTGAGTTTTTCCGCTTCCTCATCGGGGATTTCGATTCCGAATTCTTCCTCGAAAGCCATGACCAGTTCCACCGTATCCAGGGAATCGGCGCCCAGATCATCGATGAACGAGGCTTCGGGGGTGACTTCATTCGCGTCCACGCCAAGCTGCTGCACGATAATCTCTTTTACTCTGTCTTCGTGAGCCATTATGGTATTCCTCCTTAATTAAAGTTAGTTTGATCATATTCGCTATAAACTGAATTACTTTCTTTCTATTATAAAAACACATTATTCTATTTCAACATGCCGATCTGTGCACGCCGGAACAAGGATTTCACCGCTGATTGTAAGCTGACCGGCAAAAAGAACAGCTAAATCGCCACCGAAAGTCGGTGTTAAAACCTGCAGACACGGAATCGGTATTCACATCACCATGCCGCCGTCCACATGGAGAACCTGCCCGGTGATGTAATCGGACAGGGGACTGGCCAGAAAAAGAACCGCATCGGCCACATCCCGCACCTGGCCCGAGCGTTTGAGCGGTATCAGTGTCTGAAATGTTTCTTTGGCTGCTTCCGGCAAATCCCTGGTCATATCCGTTTCGATATATCCCGGTGCGACGGCATTGACCTGGATATTGCGGCTGCCAAGCTCTTTTGCCACCGACTTTGTTAATCCGATCAGACCGGCTTTAGAGGCGGCATAGTTCGCCTGCCCGGCATTGCCGATGATGCCGACCACCGATGCCATGTTGATGATTTTTCCGCTCCGCTGTTTCATCATCGGTCGGGTGACGACTTTGATGCCGTTGAAAGCGCCCTTAAGGTTCACGGCGATGACGGCATCCCATTCGTCCTCGTTCATGCGCATCAACAGGTTATCGCGCGTTATGCCGGCATTATTGACCATGATATCGATCCGACCAAATTCGGCTATCGTCGTGGCGATGAGATGCTCCGCCTGTTCCATTTTCGAGACATCGACCGCCACGGCTAAACTGCGCCGGCCCATTTGTCGCACCTGATCTGCGGTAACCTGCGCGGCCTCATCGAGGATATCGGAAACGACCACATCGGCGCCGGCCTCGGCCAGACGCAGGGCGATGGCGCGTCCAATGCCGCGGGCGCCGCCGGTGACAACCGCTACTTTTTCTTTTAGATCAATCACGTTCATATTCCTTTATGATGCCAGCAATTGTTCCATACCGTTTACCGTGATCACGCGGACATCGCGGTTGATGCGACGCACCAGACCCGTGAGCACCGAACCGGAGCCGACTTCGAT
>JAFGSU010000200.1 GCA_016934435.1 Candidatus Zhuqueibacterota bacterium
GCCCGAGGGATTCGTATTCATCCAGTTTGTCAAGAAGGGCGGACGTGACGCCAGTGAGGATTTTGCCTTCGATTCGGTCGCCCCGCCACGGCACGGCGAAAGAAAAACCCTGCCTGGGCTGTACGCGCCGGTAGTTGAGCAGGGTGGCCGGCTGGGAGGGTAAATTAGTGCCGGTGATCAGACGAAATTGATGATCATCATTGAGGGAACCATAGACAAACAACCTGCCTATCGGCCGGCTCCGGTCTGTGGTCGCGGTGATGCCGTTATGATTGGTTATTGTGGACATGCGGTGTTTTTGTGCAAGTAACTTAATTTAGGGACTGCATGCATCCATACAGAACGGACGTGCATCCCGGGATTTGTGGATCAAAACGGCCTGAATGCACGTCCGAATATTATTCTCCGGCTGCAACGAGGGTCGCCCTGTTCCCGCTCCGTTACGGAGAGAGCTGCAGGGCGACGCCGGTACTTGCTTTTGGTGATGGTTTAGTTCACGTCTTTGAAATGCAGCTTGAACTGTGCCAGCATCTCGTCGGTTGAGATGGAAGTGACGCGTCCTTGATTATACTGTTCTTCGACCCACTCGAACATCTTGGCAACCCGCGGATCGCGCTTATCGACGGCCGGCTTTCCTTTTTTCTCCAGATATTGATTGACCCAAAAGCCGACGCCGGCAATGCCGGAGCGGTCGGTAATATTGACGCCGAGCGGACGTTTCAGAATCTTGTCGGTATCGAATATATTGTAGATTTCTTCGTTTTTGATCACGCCATCGGCGTGGATGCCCGCCATGGTGACGTTAAAATTATCGCCGGCAAACGGGTAATTCTTGGCAATCGGTGTGCCGATCTCTCGTAAATAATCGGCGATATCGGTGATGGCGGTGAGGTCCATGCCGTTGGCGCTGCCGGTGAGGGAAGCGTATTCAACGGCCAGCGCTTCGATGGGCGAATTACCGGTGCGTTCACCGAATCCCAGGATGGTCGCATTGGCGGCGGAGACGCCGGACAGCCAGGCCGTGACCGAGTTGATGTGAACTTTGTGAAAATCGTTATGGCCGTGCCATTCCAGATTTTGAGAAGGAATGCCGAATTCGCGCTGCAGGTAATAGACCAGTTTTGGGATCGATCGCGGCAATGCTGCGGTCGGATAGGGCAGGCCGTACCCCATGGTATCACACAGACGGATTTTTATCCGCAAGCCGGAGCGGGCTGAAAAGTTCATCAATTCCTCGGTAAAGGGCACCACACAGCCCCAGAAATCGGCCCGCGTGACATCTTCATAGTGACAGCGAATCGCTTCCAGACCCGCGTCCGCTGCGGCATGAACGACCTGCATAAAGGCGTCCAACACCTGCCGGCGCGTCTTTTTGAACTTGAGGAAAATGTGGTAATCGGAGATGGAGGTCAACATCCCCGTTTCCTTGATGCCGATTTTTTTAACCAGTTCAAAATCGGCGGGATTGGCCCTGATCCACGATGTCACTTCCGGATACTTGTAATTGCGTCGGCGCACTTCTTCAAGAATTTCCCGGTCTCGTTCCGAATAGATGAAAAATTCGGATTGCCTGATGATGCCGTTGGGTCCGGATAGCTTGTGTATCAAATCAAACAGTTTTAAAGCCTGTTCTGTGGTATAAGGGGTGCGAGCCTGTTGCCCGTCGCGAAAGGTCGTGTCCGTGATCCAGATTTCCGGAGCCGGAACCGCTTGTACCATTTCTCCGCCGAAAACAGTTTTAGGCACTTCAGAATACGGGAAAATATCCCGCATCAGATTGGGTTCTTCCACATCCACCAATGGGTGCCTGGTTTTCGTTTCGATTTTCTGCCAGGGAGCATTACAAAGTGCCATAGAACCTCCGATCATGGTTGGGATTATTAATTAAAGGTTTTGTGCTAAAAATATACTGGTGTAAAAAAATGAACCTCATTATTTGTCAAATTCGCTGTTAACCGTCTAATTATTATTTCCACTCACAGGGGTACCTGATAAACCGGCGGACACCGGTTCGGTCGATTACCATTAAATAGGTTAAGGGAAAGCCATTGGCTGATTTTTGTTTCTATTTTAATAATAATTGCTTTATGGCAGAATGTCAAGAGATATTTTCTATTGATTTTGTGAATATTGTTTTATACATTTTTCTGACGGAGCAGACATGCCGTTCGCTTTTCCTGATTGTGGATATGTGTGCAGGGCCGGCGATCCACGGTTAATGAGGAATTTGCCCCATTGTAGGCCTATAGCTGTCTGGTGAGGAGAAAGATGCGTTCAATATTTATCATATTGATTATGATGATCATATGCGCCGGTACGGTTTTTTCACTGGCGCAATCCCGCGCTGATAAGAAGAAAAGCGCTGTCAATGATTCAGCCGCCGTGCGCCTGGATGAATCCTGGGAGCCGTCGCCATCGGATGGATTGATCGATGATTTTACTCTTGAAATGGATGAGGGGCTATCGCCGGAAGACCTCGATGATATGCTCAAAGGGGATGAGCGCAATGGCATTACCGAAGAGGAATTTGTGCCCGGTTTTCGGATTCAGGTCATTGCCACCCGCAATGAGGAAGAGGCTCGCCAGGCGCGAACCGATGCGCTGCTCAATTTACAGCACAATGTCTACCTTTTGTATGATGATCCCTATTATAAAATTCGGGTAGGGGACTGCTTATCGCATGCCGAAGCCGACTCATTGCAACGGGAAGCCATCCGCAAAGGATTTGTCGGCGCCTGGATCGTTCGCACTTCCGTCCTTACCAATCCGCCCAGACTCCCTGCCATTTTTACAACGCCAGCTGATTCGACAGGACTCGATCCTTAGCCCATTTTTTAATTGATTTTAAGCCATTTTTTTATTATATTTAGGGTCACTAATTTTAACGCTATAGAGGTGTTATCCAGATCAAGGGGTGATCAGGTAAAATGATATATCCTCCCATGCGAATTTGTGCATATTTTCGCTAAACTCGACAACATTTGATTACCCCGTTCATCGCTTTTTGGGATGACGGGGCTCTTTTTAGGAGGCAGCATGTCCGGACATTCCAAGTGGGCGACCATCA
>JAFGSU010000201.1 GCA_016934435.1 Candidatus Zhuqueibacterota bacterium
AAATGTTTATCGTCCGTGGATAGATAGCGATAGTTTCCGCGTTCCACCGGCAGGGCCTCGATGCGCTGGTTCAGCCCGTCAAAATCGATGGTCACCAGCACCGGTTTATCCTTTTCGCTTTTTTCATCCCTGGCGTTGGGCTCCTTTTTTGCCGGGATCAGCGGCATGAGGGATTCACCGTCTTTTTTCAACGTATAGCTGTAGATGCCGGCATTTTTCTTATAGACCATTTCCCACTCAAAGTCGCAAAAAGTCGGACTGAAGCGGCGATTGGATACGAACAGCAGATGCTCGCCGTCCGGGGTGAAAACCGGATGAAAATCGTTAAAGGCGCCATCGCTGATGCAACGGCTCTTGCCGGTCTCTAAACTGAAAATGTAGATTTTGTTCACCCACGATTCATCCATTTTAGCGTAGGCGATGTAACGGCTGTCGGGCGCCCAGGTGTAATCGTAGATATCCTTGAGGTCCAGCGAAATGTCGACATTTTCATACTCCGCCTTATCCACTCTGGTGATCTTTTTAGTGGCAACATCGATGTAGTAGAGCGTCAGGGTTTGATCGGTGTAGCCCAGTTTCTTGCTGTCCGGCGACCAGCGCAGGGTATGGCGATAGCCATCTTTTAAGTCGGTGAGTTTCTGCGGGGTTGTCTCGCCTTCGGCGTCGATGACATAGAGATTGTATTCGCCATCCTGATCCGAAAAATAGGCGATGGTTTTACCGTCGGGCGACCAGACCGCGTCTTTGTCGCGGGCGCCGCAATTTTTGCTGAGGTTGTGGGTGATGCCCTCTTTGCGCGGCACGGTGAAAATCTCGCCGCGCGCCACTAACAAGGCAGTCGCTCCGTCCGGTGAACAGGCAAAGCCGGTGACGTTCTCCTCGACGCTTTTCAGATAGGGCCGCACCTCCGGCGCATCGCTGCGGATTTCAATCGGGACAAGTTTGCTTTGCTTTGTATTCACGTTTAATAGATAGAGATCACCGCCGTGTTCGTATACGATCTGCTCCCCTCCCATGCTGGGCCGGCGCACGTCGTACGCTTTGTGGGTGGTCACCTGCTCGACGGCTTCGGTGTTGGTATCGTACGACCAGATGTTCAACACCCCGTCGCGGTCGGAGCTGAAATAGATTTTATCCCCGATCCACATGGGAATGCGGTCGGTGCCGCGAAAACGGGTGACGTTTCGCTCGGTTTTGGCAGCTAGATCGTAGACGTAGACCTCCTGAGCCGTGCCGCCCTGATACCGTTTCCAGGTCCGATTTTCGCGTGACACTTTGTTAAAGGCGATCTTGCCTCCGTCCGGCGAGAAACATCCCTGTACCGCCTGCGGTAACGGAATATCTTCGAGTCCACTGCCGTCGTGATTGATCAAATAGAGGTTGGAGGAACGCGTGGCGCTGTACCGGCCGGAGCGAAAGATAATTTTATTCTTGCCTTCATGCCAGCCCACCACCTCGTCGTAATCGGGATGGTAGGTCACGCGGGTGATGTTGCCGCCGAAGCGATCCATGACATAGATGTCGCCATTGCCGTCGTATTCGCCGGTGAAGGCGATCAAGGTTCCGTCGGGCGAGAATTTGGGGAATGTTTCATCGCCGTCGTGCAGGGTTAATCGTGTAGCAAGGCCGCCGTCGGTTGAGGCGATCCAGATGTCGCCGCCGGCGACAAAAACCACCGCATCCTCGTGGACATCGGGAAAACGCAGCAAGTGAGCCTGACTGGCAAATCCCCACTGTGCACACGTTAAGAATGCGAAAGCAACAAATAGAACAGCTGCAAATCTCTTCATGAAGCCTCCTTTTGTTAGTATAATGTTGAATTAATTTAACGTTTGAATATACGAAAAAAAGTGATAACAGATTCATTTTTTTTATCCGGCACAATCTTAAAAATATAAATTTTTCCTGATTGTGAACCTTCCGGGGATGATTATTATAGCTGCAGGCATCGGAATATCCATAATTCGTGCGACGAATGCTGTTTGTCCATTTTCCAGCACGCGCTGTTTGGGAAGGAATAATAACCGTTCTTCATCATGCTTTCAGTGTGGGCGCCTGCATGCCGTTTTCAGGCGTGTTCAGTGGGGAATTGGAGATGTCGTGGATTTGCCGAAAGGCAATCCCCCCTGCCCTCTTTGAAAAAGCGGGGCATAGGTCCCCCTTTATTAAAGTGGGATTAAGGGAGGTATCTGAGGTTGTCGCAAAAGTCCAAAAAGTGTATAGATTCGACGTTATCAGTGCCTTCTCCCCCGGTTTTTCAAGGGGCCTGTCCGTCCGTTTATTGGTTGAGAGAAGGACAGGATGAGGGGGCCATGCGGTCACTTGACCATATTCGACGGCTGTAATTGTACTTTTTGCACACCCTCGGTCCGTTTATTTCAGCAGCGCCATACGAATCGACCGGCGATAGGGACCGGTTTGAAGTGTGCACAGGTAAATCCCGCTCGGCAGCGGCCGGTTATCCACGTCCAATCCATCCCAGGTTAGCCGATGTTCACCGGCTGATACCACTTTTTTTATCAATGTGCGCACCCGCTGACCATGCATATTATAGACCATCAGCGCAACCATCCTTCTCTCCGGCAAGTAATAGGATATTTCGGTGACTGGATTAAAGGGATTGGGAAAATTCTGCCACAATTGCAGAGTGCCCGGAAGGGAAGTCCCATATCCTGGCTGATTCACACTGCTGCCGGAATGGTATTCATAGGCGCCGATGTCAACACCTGCGCCCTGGGGCCGCGCTATTCCATCATAATCGGTCGCCGGCGCCATCAAAGCCGTACCCTGATCAATCGCCGGACTGGACTGCGACAGATGGAGATCGTACAGGACCGGATCGACAAAAAGCGTCGCTCCATCCTTAACCACCACCGAGTGCGAATCCTGCTTGCTGTAGGCGCTCCAGGCGCCGCCGGCGATATCATCCAGGCTGAACTCATTGGTATAGCCCACCGTTACGGCGCGCCAATCATCGTTGTGAAAAAGATTATAATCGCCCCGATAATTGTCCACGCCCATCTGTTCGAATGCCAGACCGATGTTATCACCGCCGGCGATGATGCAATTGTACATCACTAATTTATCACCGGGATTTTCCACCCAGACGCCGTATGTTTTTCCATCGTAGAAAGTGCAATTGATCAAATACGTTGTGCCGGGATTTCCATCCCAATCCAATTCCGCCACGGAACTGCCGCAGTTGTAGCCGATGCAATTATACAGGTAAACCTCATCCTGCCATAATTTATATGCGCCATTGCCGCAGTTATAGGCCAGACAATGATTGAGTGTACTCTTGCCCGAACTGATGTCGAAACCATCATATACGCCGTAGGCGATGCAACGATTCAAGATAAAATCGTGCTGGGTACCGTGTCCCAGGGCAAATCCATCGACGTTCTGTTGCGGATCGCGGCCGGTGTGGGAAACACAATCATTGAAAACACCATTATAGCAGTCGGCGCTGCCGGACGGTGAAACATCGACCCCGTAGAGATCAAAATGGTGACAGGTCACGCGGTTGAGGGCAAAATCGTGGGCGCCGTCGGAGATGCCGATACCGTAAAAGACATCGTGCACCTCACAATCGTTAATCTCGAAAAAAGCGGCGCCGCCCTCCACCCAGATGGCATTACCGCTCCAGTTGCGAATTTCAAGACCAATGAGTTTGATATAGGATCGGACCAGAACCAAACCATTGCCGGCATCGACATTAGTACCGTCTATGACCGGCGTCTCACCCGCATAGGCGGAAAACAGGATGTAACCGGTTGCGGCATTTCCCGAATGCTCGAAAAAAACCGATTCATTGTAAATGCCCGCCCGTATATAGACCGTATCGCCGGCCACGGCTGTGGACGCGGCGTGCTGGATGGTTTTCCACGGGCTGTTCAGAGTACCGGGATTGGCATCATTCGCTGTGGTGTGGTTGCGGTCGACATAATAGGTGGCAGCCGGCGACCATGTAATCATCGATAGCGATAAAATATTAACCATCCACCCCGACAAAAAGGTTATGCGCTTCATGCTATCCTCCTTGACCGCATACAGGAATATTCGCGGTCGATCAAGCCGCAGTTCCGTTCAGGCCATTTGACCCCTTGCTCTAAAACCACTGCCGTGAATCGCGGCTGTCTACCAAGTCCATAAAATCTCGAACTTGCCCTCCGAGGCTGTCTAAAAAGTTCTTTGAAAATTGGATTCTGAAAAGTAAGCGGATATTTTGCCATAAATATTGAAAAGATAAAAGTTCTTATCAATGAATCATCATAGCCCCAGATTCGGTGTTAATCCGCGAACTGAACTGAAAATGTGCCACCCACAGGGTTACTTAATTAACTTGTAGACACCGAATCGGTGA
>JAFGSU010000202.1 GCA_016934435.1 Candidatus Zhuqueibacterota bacterium
GACGGTCTTGATCTGGCAGCCATGGGATTTACATATTCAGAGCCGAAAGAGACCGGTCGTAAGCCTTATAACCCTGGGGATATGTTAAAACTATACATTTATGGTTATCTGAACAAAATCAGATCAAGCCGCCAATTAGAGAAAGCGACGCATGGGAATCTTGAATTGATCTGGCTGATGCGACGCCTGCAGCCCGATTTCAAGACCATTGCTGATTTTCGCAAGGATAACAGCAAAGCCATCAAGGCAGTATTCCGAGAGTTTTCTTTGCTTTGCAAGAGGATTGATTTGTTCGAGCATCCGTTTGGGACTCTTAAAAATTGGATGGGTCATCATCATTTCCTGACCAAAGGCAGTATGAATGTTTCAACAGGTTTCTTTCTTTTTTAATGACATGTTTTCACACTCTCCGGAGCTTGGTGACGAGGGGGAAAATCATAGCGTCCTTGCGTTAGATTTTAATTTTTAACGCCAGGCCGCAAAGTAATTACAACATGAGAACGCCGTGGGATCTTTCAATCTCCTTCCACCGCTCCACAGGCTGTGTGGAATCTGCGTTCTTTGCATTTCTGCGTATAGGCGCGGTTGAACGAGATTTTGCATGGCGTTAAGGCAACTGATCCAGTGCCTGCAATACTGCCGACACATCCATCACGCCAGCGACCGGCGCAGGAAAAAGACACCCCACAGAAATCCCAGCATCCCGGCAATCAAAGCATAGAGGTCTTTATATCGAAAATAAAATTTATTGGCCAGCGACAACCGCTTGGCCGGCACGCCGATTCTGGCCGGAATAACGCGCAATATCCAGCCGTATTCATTCCGGCGCAGCAACACCTTGTTCCAGGTTAAATCGTTTTCACTGTATACATCGCTCAATAACAGAATAGTGCCATAAGCGGTGGTGGTCAGAATCGGCGCCGACAGGCTGGGCGATTTGCGCACGATGGTATTGTTCTCCTTGATCTCTACAAACAGGTGATCGCTTTCATAGAGGGGCTCATTCCAATTTTTATCAAATGAAAGAGACAGATAGTTGGCGGGTAAATAAAAAAGTAAAAATCCGATCAAAAAACCAAAGCCGCCTTTGAACAGACGCAATATAAAGCGCGGCGCTTTCTTACGGATATCGATGAAGAAATAGATAAGCAGGGAAAGTAGCAATAAAATCGCCGATAGGACGATTAGATTATTCATCAAGCCTCTGGGGGCAAATAAAAAATTCGCCCAGTATTCCGAATCGGCCATGAGGTAGCGCAGGTACCGATAATAGAGAATAAATAAAATCGCAAAACTGGCGAGGGTATGAATGATCAATTCGATCTTTTGCCGTCGCAGAACGGGCTGAAGCGGATCGATATGAAGGTCATCGATCAAACTCGGCGATTTCTTCCAGTCGCACTGATACAGCGTAACCCGCGCCTCTTTGCCCTTGAGTTTCGCCTTGCCTCTGGGTTTGAGATGATATTCCTTTTTTCGACATTTTACCGCCGTACTGCCCGACACCAGTATCTCATTGCCCTTGGCGCGGCTTTCCACCCGTGCCGCAACATTCACCATATCGCCGAAAACGTCTTTATTCTCAACAATCGCCTGCCCGGTATGAATGCCGATCCTCACCTTGAGGATGTTGCGCCTGTAATGCTTGCGTTCGCGCTCGAGCATCTGCTGCATGGCCATGGCTGCCTTGACGGCATTGCCGGGCTTGGAAAATTTTGCCATGATGGCATCGCCGATGGTCTTGACAACGTGACCATTGTATTTTTCTATGACCGGAATGAGCAGGCGGTTATGGTGATCCACCATGAGCCGGCCTTTAACGTCTCCATGAGCATCCCAGTAACGGGTGGAATCCTCAATGTCGGTGAACAACACTGTCACCTCATTTCGCGACATGCGAAATTTACTTTTTTCCTGGAAACGCGCGAATAGTTTCATAAGCTTTCCAAAAAAATGGTTACTTTGCCCGTGCAGCGGGGATCGCCATGCGCTAAGGACATGGCGGAGATTGCTTCATCCGCCTTTGGCGGATTCGCACTGACATGCTTTCGGGTGTCCTCCCAGAAATAAGGCGTTGATGCCTCGTTCAACCGGCTATGCCATTCTTTATTATATCATTGGATGAATCATGGTATTTTTACCGAACCCAACTGTCAATTACAATTTCTACCATGCAAACCTGGAGTGGCGATTTTGACCCTTGACGGGCATTATAAAAGGATTAAATTTATTTTATTGTTCCAGAATATCCCGATATATCTGTGCGTGGGCCGGATCGATTACCATGAGCGTGCGCAGAGGTGTCTGATCCTGGGCGCGGCGAAATATTTCCACCATTTCGATATAGTGAGCGTCGAGGAATTTTTTAGCGTATTCATTTTCGGGATCGTTCAGGATAATTTTATCCAGCATGGACACGGCAATGGCGCAATATTTTCGTGCTTTGGCATTATCATCCTTGACGAAGGAAAGTCCGTAAAAATAGTAATCCACCATTTCACGAAAAGCCTTGTGGCGGTCGCTCAGCAGATAATTGACCAGGTCCAGTCGGCGATCCCAGCCCTCGATATAGCGGCCCAAACCGAATTTGCTCTGTTCAGCGATATGACGCGCTTTTTCATAATAAACGGTGCCGCCCAGCGTCGACCATTTGTCGAACTCGACACCCAGCACGATATACACATAAAAATCGAGCATGCTGGTGAACGGATTCATCGAGGTCTCCTCGTGTACCAGCAGGTCGCCGCTCTGGTAGGAGAACCGCCATCGTTTGTCGAAATACTGAAAGTCGTAATTATTATGCACCAAAAGTTGTCCGCGGTAACGTTCTTCAGCGCTGGTGCTCATATCTTCCAGGATCAACTGCATGTCCAGATAAACAATGGTCCGCCACGGGTCATCGGTCCAGTTATGGGCATTGAGATAATGCGTTACTTTGTCGGCAAAATCGCGCAACTTTTGCTGTCGTTCCAGAGGCAACGTGCGCAAGTCGGTTGTCACTTTCGCTTCAATACGCTGAGCCCATGCTTGCGATGCCAACAAAATGACAAGCGCCGGCAGCAGACACCATTTCAGGATACGGGAAGTAGAAATCATGATAAACTCCGATATTGCAAAGATTCAAACAGAACGATCGAGTCTTAATAATGGTAATATTCAACATTTATCTGATTTAATCAAGCAAATTTCTTCATCAGGTAAACGACAAAGATACTTTTTTCGTTCCCTGATTTGCCACCTTTTGCTGTTCGCCACCACAGTATCGGCGAGTTTTGAATTCAGGGCGCCCGCTCCCCACTCTTACGCCCTGGCGGGAGGCGGTGTCGCATTCCACGAAGTACATTTTTCACTCAATCCGGCTGCACTGCTTGGTTCGGCTGACTATTCCTTTGCCTTCGCCTACAGCCGTCCGTATGGTTTAAAGGAAATGCAGCACAGCCATGTTTCCGCAGGTCGATCCTTCACCAAAATAGCGATGGCAGCGGGCATGCAGGCTTTTGGCTATCAGGCTTATCAGGAAAACACCTATTATACAGGATTATCATTTGCTCTGATGGAGGGCGTTGACGCCGGCGTGTCGCTACGCTGTGTCGATTTACACATCCTGCGCTATGGCCATGCCTGGGCATTTCCGGTTGACTTTGGAATGCTGGTCAAGGTATCAGGCCGAACGGTCCTTGGTTTTGTTGTTAACAATATCACCGGCGCTCGAATCGGTCGTTGTCGTGAAGCGCTGCCACGCTGCCTGCAGGTGGGTGCAACGATAGAGGCATTGCCGCAACTCCATCTGTGTGTGGACCTGTTCAAGGATATCCGTTTTGCGGCGGATGTCCGCTGTGGGGCGGATTGGCGCATTCATAATTTTTTAGCGTTGCGCGCCGGCATGGCAACTTCGCCGGCCAAGCTGGCGGCCGGATTGGCGCTGCGCTTCAACGTCTGTCGATTCGAGTATAGCGTGGACACCCATGAATACCTCGGGCTGAGCCATCAATGTTCCCTGCTTTTTTCATGGGGGCGCAGATAAGAGACCGACTTGCACACAGCATAGAGAATTGTTTCCACATGGCAAAGAGGTTCCTATTCACCACCATATTTCTGATGATCTTGCCGCATCTGCACTTTCTTTCGGCACAGGAACGCGATTATGATAAATGGCTCGAACTTGAACAGGAAAGTGAGGATCAATCCGATCTTCTGGAATACCTTGAGTGGCGGCAAGACAATCCGTTGGACATCAATCGCGCAACTCAGGCGGAGCTGCAGCGACTGCCCTGGATTACCCCGTCCATGGCGCAGGCCATCGTGCTGCGTCGGCAGCAATCGGGCGGAATTACGGCATTGCGCGAGCTGGACGGAATCGGAGGATTGGATGCGGAATTGATGAGAATCCTGAAGCCCTATCTCATCTGCCAATCTTCCAGCAAAAGGACGGGGTACCAGGCCGAGATACGACAGCGGCTGAATGTGAACCAACAGGTTAGCTCGGGTTTCATCAACAAGATATATTCAGGCGACCGCTATAAGATATACAACCGGCTACGGCTCAATTTACGTGACCGCCTGCGTTTCGGCGCCATGACTGAAAAAGATCCCGGTGAAAGCGACCTCCATGATCTGATGCGCGCCTACGCCGTACTCAATGTGGCGGAGTTGAACAGTGAAATCGTCCTCGGTCATTTTACCGTTGAGAGCGGACAGGGTCTGGTTTTCTCGCCCCTGTTCCAGATCGGACGCACATACGATCCGGTACTCAGCCAGGGACGCCGGCTGACCGGACTGCGCCCCAGTGTTTCGGCGGCGGAATACGGCGGCTATTATGGAATGGCTGTGCGTGTCGTCTCAGGCCAAAGCGAATTTATCCTCTTTAGCAGTAAAAAACGCTGGGATGCGACGGTTGAAAACGACACGGTACGTTCCATCGTGCTGACCGGCCTGCATCGGACTGCTACCGAAAGTGATAAAAAAAATAAATTGTTAGTACATACAGGGGGGCTCATCTTTTCCCGTACGCTATTAAAATCCCTGCGCCTGGCGCTGGCATGGCGCGGAGACCATTATTCACATTTTATAGCCAGGGGAGAGGAACTCAAAGATCACCATGATTTCACAGGTAAAAGCAACCGGGTAACCGGCTTGCAAATCGATTTCTTCAAAGGACCCTTTATTTTTTACGGCGAGTGGGCGCGCAACAGGGCGGAAGCCGAGGCGTACCGAACCGGTATCCGGCTGCAGGGCAAGGGGAAATCTTTGTTGCTATCATGGCATCATTTTAGCCCGGCTTTCGACGATCCGCAGGCGAAAGGGTTCAATCAGGCATTCAACAACGAGACCGGACTCTACGGCGCCTTTCGCAGCAAGATCAAGGAAAACCTGATTCTTGCCGCCTACTATGAATACAGCCGCAATCCCTGGCCGCGTTACCGATTGCCCATGCCCAACTTTGGCCGCCATGAAAGCATGGCGACGATGGAATGGCGCACGACCAGGACGGTCGCAATTCTGCTGCGCCTCAAGCATCGACGGGATCATGTGACGGAAAATTACCAGGATGGGTTCGGCAATGAGGTTAAAAAAATCACCTCGCGGACGAACTGGCACGGCACCGGTCAAATCGATATTACTCGTCCACCGATTTATCTGCGCACCAGACTGGCGTTCAATTTACGCAAACAACAGGTCGGTTCGCCGCAGTGGCCGGCGGTCAGGGACAGCAGCGGTCTGATTATATGGCAACAGGTGCAGATCAAATCACCATCGTGGCTGAACGTCACCGCGCGGTGTACTTTTTTCGATTCACCCAGCTATGACACCCGATTTTACAGCTATGAGAACGACCTGCGCGGCGTCTGGCGTAACAAAATGCTCTACGGTCGCGGGATGCGCTGGTTTTTGTTTTGCTCGGTCAGGCCCTTTCGTCCATTAACCGTGGGAATCAAGTGGGACGGCACTTTTTATGACGACAGAGATCATTACGGCAGTGGATGGGATAGGGTCAACAGCAAATATGAGAACAGGATCTCCATCCAATGGGACTGGCGGTGGTCGCAGCGATAAATTGATGTGCATCCCAATTCTTAAAACGTCCTCGCACATCATTCCAATATCTTCGGTGGTTGAAGCAATAAATTGATGTTGACCCGAGTGGATAAATTTAGTACATTTCATAATAATAAAAAATGCAACGGACGGCGCCTGTCTGCGGGCCGTTGCACTGACACCATTAATAATTCCGTTTTATCCGGAGGCGAAATCGCGGTTCACCTGCATGTCTTTGAGAAGGTAGTCACCGAACGTTATCATAAAGTCGGCAGCATTTAAGTACAAGGCATAAAAAACACCATGACTCTTAAAGAAATCATCCAAAACTATCGAATATTCTGGTACCGGAGTAAAGCCCGGCGAACCAGGTTACAAATCTCCTTTGCGGAGCGTCTTTCAGCGGCGCGCGATATCATCGTCTGCTTGCCTGAAGCAAAAAACCAATTCGATGCCGTCATCAGGGAAATGGCAAAACTGCAAAAGATATTTCCTTCAGCAAAGGTTACCCTGCTCTATCACCAGCAAAATGTGATCCCGACCGCCTTCAGCGACCGATTCACTCTTGCAGAGTGGAACCATCGTGACGCAAACCGATATGGCGCACCCACCTCCGATTTTATGAACAAACTCTTCGACTCACCCTGTGACCTGATCATCGATCTGAGTCAGGACTTTCATTTTTTTTACCTTTGCATCACTCAGGCCAGCAACGCCCCGATCAAAGCATGTTTCGCCCATTCCCGGCGGGAAGATTTGTATAATTTAGTGTTTCGCCCGCAACCGACTCAGGACCTGACGAAAAAAATGCGATCCCTGCTCAAATATTTATCGGTTGGGCAAAAATTTTAAGCGATCAAGCGCCCTGATGGTTGCCGCCATCTTTTCCACATTCTGTTTTTCGCCCTGCCATTCTGACCAAATCCCAATCGAAATGGCTCAAGTTCGGTCACCTGTCAACGATCTATCCTTACCAACCTGTTGTTTTTATTAACAATCTGATCTGCAAAAAAACGGGCACTATTTTTGCAGATTATTTTTCGGCAACATTTTGCATCGGCAACGGGGTTGATTTGGAGGCAAATTTTGACATCATCACACATTCAAACAAAAAAAGGGCGCGCGAAAGTGTCCAAAAAACGCAATAGCGACCTCGATCCTGGAATGAAAATGGTCGAGCGAAAACTTGCATATCTGCGTTCATTTATCAAATTCTCCCGGCAATTGAACCAGGTGTATGATGAGAGTGAGACGTTTGATATATTGAGCAATTTTTTCAGACATCATTTCAAGCTGGATGGTTTCGCACTGCTGCTCCGCATGAGGGAAAACGGAGATATGCAAAAAAGTGTCGCCTTTGGTACGCTGGTTGAATCTTACGTCTTACCTGCCTCCGCACAGCCGTTTGTCAGTTCGGTTCGGTTCAGCGCCAACGATTTCAAACCGGGGACACCGGAAGTATGGACCCAGGTCAATGCGCACGGCTCATTACTGCAATTTGTGATGAGAAACGACCAGGGTCAAACCATCGGACGGCTATGTTTCCATCGCGCACAGCCACGGACATTCAGGCGGCGGGAAATTCTGCTGTTCAAAGCAATCAGTCAATACCTTTCGCACCATCTAAAAAAAATTCGCCTGCTGCGCGAGGCCCGAGACCTCGCCTTTACCGATTCGCTCACCGGCATATTCAATCGTCGTTATTTCGATCAACGCTTCATGCGCGAATATCACCGCGCCGTCCGTTATCAACGCGTGCTCTCGCTGCTGATGATCGACATCGATCACTTTAAAAAATATAACGATACCCATGGACATCCGACCGGGGACGTGGCCTTAAAACAGGTGGCCAGTCTGCTGGAACGCAATCTGCGCCAGGCCGATATCATCTGCCGTTATGGCGGCGAGGAATTTGTCGTGCTGTTGCCGGAAATTGATCTGAGCAATGCGAAAATAGTGGCGGAAAAATTGCGCCGCACCCTGTACAACATTCCGTTTCAGGGCGAAGAAATCCTGCCGGAAAAACATATCACCATCTCTATCGGGGTAGCCTCGTACCCGCAAACCACTGTGGATGCCGGAGAATTGCTACGCTCTGCCGACAGAGCCCTGTACGACGCCAAACAAAAGGGTAGGAATCGAGTGGTCACAGCCTATGGGAACCGGCGTTCGCGTTCTACACCAACGCAGAGCCAAAAGATGGCAGAGGTAAAAAGTTGATCCTACTGCAGCAGTGTAATTTTGGTCAATTGCTTTTGTCCCGCAGCTTCCAGCTGTAGAAAATAGATGCCGCTGCCCAGCGTCCTGAAAAACCGATACGCACCATTCAAAAAAATCATCTGCGCCCCGGCCGACATTTGACGCTGCCACACAATCCCCAATTCCTGTCCCAAGAGATTGAATAGTTTTATCTGTACAAAAGCAGAACCCGGTAGAACGAATGTAACCCGCATGGGATTTCGACTGTTAATCGAGTAGGGATTTGTTTCGCAGCGAAAAGTTTCCGCCATTTGAACCGGCGCCGGCGTATCCTGCCAGTATTGCAGCGCCGATGCGGCTTGAATCAGGCCATAGCCATAGACATTGTCCGGCTGGTCATGGAGAGTTGACGTTTGCATTAACGTATAACGCACTTTGAGGGGATTCAATTCGGGATTGGCATTGAGCAGCAGCGCCACGGCGCCAGCGGCCAGAGGACACGAAGCGGAAGTGCCCGAGATACGCGTATAAGCCGTGCCGCGGCTGCCTTCGGCGGGCACCGAGATGGAGGTGACGCTTAGGCCCATGGCCACGATATCCGGTTTGATGCGGCCGTCCGCCGTCGGTCCGTGTGAACTGAAGGAAGCAATGGTAGCGGTGGCATCGACGGCGCCCACGGCGATGACGTATTTCCCGTCCGCCGGCGCGGTAATGTAGCGCCAGGACGAGTTGCCCTCATTACCGGCGGATGATAGGACAACGATGCCCTTGGTCACCGCCAGATCAGCGGCAAGCGTGATGGCCGCCGTTTCGCCATCCATGTCGTTATAGGTGTACCAGTCGTTGTAACCGAGACTGGAAGTGATAATATCCGCTCCCATGCCCTCGGCCCATTCTGCTGCAGCCACCCAGTGATCCTCCTCGGCCCGAATTTCCTGGCCGGTATCCTCGGTCTTGGCCAGCAGATACTCGGCACGAAACGCTGGGCCGATTAATTGACCCGGCGCATACCCCGCCAGGATGGATAAGACCTGGGACCCATGCCGGTTCTGATCGGGATCATCCTCCGGTTCATTATCGGTGTAATCGTCTCGATAAATAAAATCGTAGCGGGCGATGACGCGCAAAGAATCAAACGCCTCGTGATTGAGGCGAAACCCGGTATCGAACACGGCGATACGCACGCCCTGGCCATAATAGCCCATCTGATGAACTGCGGGAATTTGAATGAGATCATTCTGGGTAAACGCAGCGCCATAATTTAGAGGATCGCTCGACGGCGATGTCGCCGATCGTTCCAATAAACGCTCCCCTTCCGGCCAACCTTTGCGTAACGTGATAACCGGCCGGATATTTTTTATACAGGACAACCTGTGGGCAGCCGCCATCTGATCGGCTGTTGCCGGCGCGGCGACGGCATTCAACCACCTGGATACCGTGCGCGGTTGGATGCCCAGATCGGCAAGCTCATCGAGATACGGTTTATATACGGGAAGATCGGTCTCATCCACCAGGGGAGCGCCCGTCGCCATCTTGGCGCGCCGCCATTTAACCCGTTGGGATAGACCGCTCTCGATACCCTTCAGCGCATCTTTTTTTAAGGATACCGGCCCTTTGTCGGTGAAATAGAACCAGTAATGCTGCGGGCCGTCATCGGCCATAGCCCAGGTCGATAACACCAGCAACAGGACAAAGGAGTATATTTTTCTTGTACAAAAATTGTTCATTAAAGCCATCTCGTAAAGTTGATGCGAACGTTGACCTCGTACGCAGTTATACGCTTGCGCTCTTTCAAGGTTTCGAACAAAACATTGGGCGCTCTGAATTTATCAATCATTTTTTTGGCTAGCAAGGACATGGGGTACCGGCCACGGTTTGCTGTTACCATCATTCTCTATAAATCCCTACTAGAACCGGTACGACAATCTCCGAATCTGTTAACCAGTCCCCTATCGCTCTTCCATATAGGCCTTGCGGATAAAAACCGGTTCCACCGGTGACGACATTTCACCCATGGCGGATTGCTGCACGGCGACGTTACCTATCTTTTCCAGTACATCGATACCTTCTACCAGTTTACCGAAAACGGTGTACTGGCCGTCCAGACGCTGCGTCCGTTCGCGCGACAGGCAGATGAAGAACTGGCTGCCGGCGCTGTTGATATCGTCGCCACGGCGCGCCATGGAGAGGATACCCTTGTCGTGCGGCGTATCGTTGAACTCGGCTGGCAAGGAATAACCCGGTCCGCCCTGCCCTTCATTGCCCTCGATGGTATCCTTGCTGTTGACATCGCCGCCCTGAATCATGAAATCCTTGATGATGCGATGGAATTTGGTGCAATCGTAATAGCCCGCCTTGACCAGACGCTTGAAAGAGGTGCACGTCATCGGCGCCACTTCGGGGAAAAAGCCAACCACCATCTTGCCGTAATTGGTCTCGAGAACCGCCACTTCATTCTCCTTCACCGGTTCCATGTCCATCTCTTTTACCTTTTGCAGCAGCTGTGCAATTTCTTCGTCGAGCATCGGTTGACATTCGACTTTGGCCGGCTCTTTTTTCTTACCGCAGGATGCCGCCAGGATGGCCAAACAGGACAGAACAACGAGTGCTTTTTTCATGATAACCTCCAATCAGTTTTGATACATTATTTATTGCTTAATTTGATAATTTTTACCTAACCATTCAACACAGAGGTCGCGAAGAAACGCAGAGAGATAATTTGTAAGAACAAGAGAATTTTTTACTTCTAACTCAGCGGTCTCGGCGCTCTCCGCGGTTTAGTCAACAGATTTGAAAAAAATAGTAACTACAATAATCTCAAAATAAATACAAAAAATTCCCTAAATTCGCAAGCTTTTTATATTGACAAGCCGGTAAAATTTGACTAATTTCACAATCATGGGATCAACCGAATCACACAGCCAATATGCCAATGTCGTCTTTCCGCTGCCGGTAGACCACGGATTCACCTATCGCATACCCGACCGTTTCGTCGATGCCGTTTCACCCGGCATGCGCGTGCTGGTGCCGTTCGGGCCGCGCAAAACCACTGGCTTTGTCGTCAACCTCCTGCAGCAGACTGACCGACGCGACCTCAAAGACATCGAAGAGGTGCTCGATCCGGTGCCGCTGTTTCCGCCGGAGGTGCTGCGCCTGGCCCAATGGATCGCGGCCTATTACGTCTGCGGCTGGGGCGAAGTGCTGAAAGCTGCCCTGCCCGCGGGTATTCATCAAAACTCGGTGAAACTCGTCCGCCTGACCCACGACAATCCGGCGCATCTGGCCGAACTGCTGCAATCCAGGGCGCCGCGCCAGGCTGCAATCATCCGCGCCCTGACAAAGCTGAGCCCCATCCCCATGTCGCGTCTGATCAAACAATTAGATAACACCAATATCTATGCCAGCCTGACCAAACTGCGACAGGCAGGATTTGTACGAATGGAGTTAATGCTGCCGCGGCCCAAGGTCGGACAAAAATATGAAACCTTCATCACTGTGCCGCCGCAATATGGTTTCGACGAGTTGACCGCCATGGCCGATGCGGTGCGCAAAATCGCACCCAAGCAGGCCGTATTGCTGGAATTCCTCTGCCGCCATCTCGATTCGGAATTCACCCGCCCCGAACTGGCTCGCAAAGCGGGCGTCGGTACCGGCATTGTTAAAAGCATCGAAGACCGCGGCGTATTGCAGCGCCATACCACTGTAGTTATGCGAGATTATTATGGCGATCTGGAGGTGGAACCACCGCAAAAATTAATCCTCAATCCCGATCAAAAACGCGCCCTGGACACGATTAACACCTGTTTGCAGGCGCGCAAATTTTCACCCATCGTGCTGCACGGCGTCACCGGCAGCGGCAAGACCCAGGTCTATATCGAGGCCATCGCCGGCGTCCTCGCTGAGGGAGGCTCGGCCGTGGTACTGGTGCCGGAGATCGCGCTGACGCCGCAGATGGTGCGCCGTTTCCGC
>JAFGSU010000022.1 GCA_016934435.1 Candidatus Zhuqueibacterota bacterium
GGCTACCATTATATCGTCGTCCTCGCCGCCGGCGCCGGATGTAATTTGGGGCGAACAACAATGGTGCGCATCAACAGCGGCAGCAGCTCCCAGATGCGGCAAAGTCAGGGCGGCCTATCCTCCCCCGTCCATTTCGGCATCGGACCCGGAACATCCGTCGATAAAATCACTTTAACCACCGCAGCCGGCGTATCCATCGACGAAGTGAACGCAGTACCCGGCAATTCCATCGTGCTTTTAGGAAAGGAAAAGCTCCTCAAACCCCTATGGCTTCGTCTGAATAAAACGACGGCGAATTCCGGCGACAGCGTCCTGGTCAGCGGACAGATTCAGGCCATGAACATCCCGCGCTCATTCACCGACTCGTTGTATCTTTCTCTCGACCAAAATGCGGGGCCGAACGACATCGGCGTTGATACCCTGGTTACGATTCCGAAACAGAGCGGTAAAATTTACAACAGCCTGTCGCAAGCTCTGAATGCCATCACCTGCAATTTCAGCAAAAACATCACCCTGCCGCATGTCGCCGACGGCCGCTACTGGATGCTTTTGAACGCGGACGCCGATGATCAAATTCAGGAATGCAGTGAGACAAACAATATCATCAGCAGTCCTGCGCAAATCGAGATAGCAAAGACGGCTGCAGACCTGACCTGCGGCATCAGCAGCGCCCTGCCGCAGCATCTGGCCATCGGTGAACAGTTAGCCTTTGCCTGCGAAATCCGTAACACCGGCGGCGACAGCGTCCGGGCGCCATTCACCGCCGCTTTCTATCTCTCCCACGACGGCGTCTACGGCAACGACACCCTGCTCACCGCCGTCGATGTGCAACAGATCATTCCACCCGGCAACAGCATGGTTATAAATCTATCCGCAGCCGTGCCCGTGATCGGCTCCGGGTTTCATCATCTGTTCGCCTCGGTGGACAGCGCGGACGTTATCCTGGAAAGCGACGAGACCAACAATATTTCCCCGGCGGCCGATTCCGTCAGGATCGACGGCATCAAAGTGGGCAGGCTGAACTTAAGCAGCGACCGCATCCATCCGCTGACCGATCATTCCGCCGAGGTCTCGGGGCATACTGCCGTCAACGGCTATCTCGAGCTCGGCGGGCTGTTTGTGATCGACCTGACCGATTCCATTCTCAGTTCTACTACCGGGAACAGTTCGCTTTATGTGGCCGGGCTGGTCAATGTCCCCGACTGGATACCGACCACCCTGTTCAACGGCGATACGCTGTTCATCTACACCGGCGCCATCGAAATGGACCTGAGCAGCGGCGGGGCTCGCATCGATTTCGACCCGGCCGTCGGTCTGCCGTTCAAGTTAGGGCTCTTTGATATTCGTTTAAAGACCATTGGCGCCAGCCAGGACCGGCTCTTACTGGGATTGACGGTTGCTTTTCCATCCGAAATCGGCGGCAGCCTGGACCTGGACAGCCTGAAAATCATCAAAGGCGACGGCATCGAGGCTGCCGGGAAAATCGAGCTGCCGGACCCCCTTGATCTGAAAGGTATCGCCGTCAAAAGCGCCTGGGTGGCGTTCAACACCGAGGAAAACAGTTACGCCGGCGGCGGCACCGCCGGTGTGCCCGATATAGCGGACATCAGCTTTGAAATCTATCTCTCCAGCGGCAAAATCGATTCGTTCTCCATTCTTTATGAGCCGGAAAAAGAAATCCCCATCAATTCAACCGGCTTGAGTATCACTAAAGTCGGCGGCCAGATTAAGAATATCAGTCCGCCGCGCAGCAATCCCGTCACTGTAATAGTAAGCGCCGGCATCGTGGCCGGTCCGGAGATCATCTCCGGCCTCTATGCCGTCGAGGCCGATCCCATCACCGTCACCATCAAACCCAACTTCTTCGAGGCCGAGGCTTCATCCATATTGGTGCTGGACCAGGCCACCGGGCAGGCGAAACTGACCTACGACCACCTGGTTCGAACGCTCAAATGTTCGACGGTTATCGATTTTTTGCATGTCTTGACCGGGAATCTGCAGGCGAGTCTGAACGGCATCAGCCTCAACCGGACGCCGAGTTTCAACGGCAGCATCCAGGGCAGCCTGGTTTTGCCCGATGTCGACAAATTCCCCCTCAATTACATCAGCGATTTCGTCGGACTGCCGAAAACATTAGGCGGCATCCATGCCACGGCGAACAATGACCGGGCGGAGGGTACGTTTTACCTCACCCTGATGCCCAGTTACCGGCAGTGCATGAAAAAATGCTGGTGGTCGCCGCGCAGCGGCTGGCATCGATGCTGTATCACCATTCCCGAGTTAGGATTCGACGGCGCCTTTCGCCTAATCTATTCCGGCGGTCAGCTGCAATTTTATATCGGTGAAAATTTTCAGAGTTTGACCAAAATCTTGCCACTCGCCGGTGATATGGCTTTGGCGCATTCGAGCGCCGCCGCATTTCAGAGAAGGATTAAAGTGCCGGCGAACAGGCCGCAGCTGATCATCAAACTAACCGGTTCGCCAGGCGCGCCGCCCGCTTATGATCTGACAACGCCGTACGGTTTTACCCTGACGCCTGAGGACACCTTTGCCGTCGCCGATGACATCATGCTGGTGCATCATTGGACGCAGCCGCAAAAAGGATGCGCCTATTATCATGTACTGGAACCCATGGAGGGCGATTGGATCGTCGCCTGCGATCAGTCCGATGTCGAGCTGCAGGTGTTCTGCCAGAATAATCCGCCTTTCATCAAAATGCTGCAGCCGGTCGGCGCCGGGCAGGCAGTCCAGATCAAATGGCTCGACAGCGATGTGGACGACGATGCCGTTGTGGCGCTTTTTTACGATACCGACCAGTTCGGCTGCGACGGCTCGCCCATTCCGTTCGCCGGCGACATTTCCGAGGATGATGCGGCCGATGCATTCACCTGGTACCCGGAGAATGTGCCCACCGGCGATTATTTCGTCTATGCCATGATCGCGGACAGCGTCAATGCGCCGGTTTTTTGCTATTGCCCGCAGCCCATCCACATCGAGCATCCGGCCGCGCCCGCAGTGCCCGCCGGATTGAAAGCGGCGGCGCAGGATACCCTCATTTGTTTGAGCTGGAACATGAATACAGAACCAAACCTGTGGGGCTATATGGTGCACTATACCGACGATCTATCCGCAGGTTCTTATCGCAGCGCCGTCGCAACGGGCGATACCACTGCGTTCGACCTCGTCGACGTCGAACCGGGACGGAAATATCGCATCGCCCTCACCGCCTATAATCGCCTCGGCGTCATCAGCGAATATTCCTGCCCGGTTACGGTGGAACTGCGCAACACCCAGGGCAATAATGCGCCGTTCATCAGCTCGAAACCACCTCTCACTGTTGTCGAAAACGAGACCTATTGCTATCAGATCAAAGCGCAGGATGCGGACGGCGATGGGTTGTCCTATACGCTGCTGGGAGGGCCGGCCGGGATGACGCTGAGCACGGACGGATGCCTGCAATGGTCTGCCGATTCCCCGGGTTTGCATCGCGTCGAGGTATCGGTCAGCGATAGCCACAACGGCATCGACACCCAGTCGTTTGATCTGCAGGTGGCGAGTGCGTTGCTGAAAAACGGCCGGGTGCTGCTGGACAGCCGCTATTATGATGCGGCGCACGCCACGGCGATGGTGATGGTGAAAGATGTTGATAAAAACCTCTCGACCACCGTTCTGGACAACGTTACCGTGTGGGTGAAAAGTACTGTAGATACGGTGGGAATTTCAGTGGATTGTCGGGAGACCTCGGCCCATTCAGGTGTTTTCGTGGGTCACTTTACCTGCCGGGAAGCGCAACCGAGCGACGACAGCAACGATTTGTTAGGCGTGGCGAATCCCGATACGGTTCATGTTTTTTATTATGACGAGGAAACTTTCGGCGGCGCGGCCCTGATGAAATGGGATGTGGCGGTATGGTCACCGCTGCCGGTGAAAGTGGAAGATCCTGGGGGTGAAACCGGAGTTGTTCCCTTACGGTTTGAGTTAACGCAGAACGCGCCCAATCCATTCAATACGGAGACCTGCATACATTTTGCGTTGCCGCAGAACAGTCGGGTCAACCTGCGCGTCTATAATGTGAACGGCCAGGTGATTAAACGTCTGGTGGAAAAGGAGATGCCTGCCGGCCGGCACGTCGTATCGTGGGACGGCCGCAATGAGGGCGGTGAAGCGGTGGCTTCCGGCGTCTATTTCTGTAAAATGGAAGCCGGCGCATTCATCGCCGTCCGGCGGATGGTGGTGGTGAGGTGAGGAGATGGTAAAATGATCTATGGATCAGATGCCGGCACATGTTTGCATGAATGGGCGCATAGCATCGGAAGTACAAATCGGGCGGCGTAGGCAGATATCGGCCGTGGAAGATATTCTGTTGCTCGTTGGCTTGGATGGGATCTGCGGCGAATGATCGCGCCGGAGATAGCTCCGGCGCGGGCGCCGGCCAGGGACATCCGTCCCAGCGGATTGCACAACATCCATGTGATTCCGCTTGTTTCGGCGGATTGCGGGATAGAAATCCCGCACCAGCATTCCGTCCGGCAGGCATCTGCCGGACGATCGAGAAATTTTGATAAAAAGTAACACTCAGCTCCTCCGCTCGCAATGACAAACAGACGCTGTCACCGCGAACGGAGCAGATGAATTTGATAAAGAGTATGGAATCGAATGGAGTGGAGCAATCTCCGCTGTCCTCATCGCTTGTCAGACATGGCGTCGCTTTATTGATCAAACAACACTCAATTACAGTGGCGCGGAATCGTTCTCGATATATAGATATCGGCCTTTGTTTAAACCGCGCACCTGTTTCACATCCTCCTTCTCTCCTCCTGCGGCGGAAAGACGTCCAGCCGATCCGGCGTCAGGTCGATATTGAGCCAGCGTTGCAGCGCCTCGAGAACCTGACCCTTCTGACTCAATCCTGATATTTTTATAGTATGATTTGCCCCCGGCTGCAGGCAAAACACTGCATCCAGACCCGGCGACGGCGCCAGCGCCGCCGCGCTCCAGGGGTCGATGGCGCCGTATATATAAATGATGCGCTCGCCCTCGTTCTGCAGATAGTTGATGACGTCGGGCATTACTTCCGGTTTGAACACCAGTTCCGCGCCCACCGGCGCAAAAGCGCGATACCTTGGCTCCGGCACCGCCTGGAGCAAATCCTGCAGATGATTGTAGACATAGGGGCAATAGCCGATTTCGGTATAAGCCTGATAGAAGAGAGGTTGCACATAGACAAAACCGTCGTCTTCATAAAAATAGAGCGGCGAAACGGATATAAGGTGATCGAACAGGGCAGCATCCGATGCGGTCACTTCGGGGATGTCGGCGCAATCGCTCTCGCTGCCGTACTGCCAGAAGGCGAACTGGTATTCCACCACCGAGTATTCAAAAGCCTCCTCCGCTGAAATGATGGAAAAGGTGTAATTATTCGTTTGCGCATACTGGGTGAGCAGGGGCATGATGGATTGTCGCCGTGAAAGCACCTCGCGTTGAAAAGCGTGGATTTTGTCGTGGCAGTCGGTCGTGCCCACCTGTTCGAAGAACGGCGCAAATCGGGGATCTTCGGTGCGGTCCATGATCGGAGCCACATAAGCGACGGTGACGCGCATGTCGTTGGGATGAAACCGGCGGTAAAAGAGCGCCGTCATGCCGCCTTTGCTGCTGCCGGCATTGAACCAGTATTCCTGGTAGATTCCCTTTAACAATTCATAGATGCGGTGCTGGTCCGCGGCAGCCTGACGAATGGTCAGATACTGCCAATCGAGCGGATCCGGTTCGGCATTGGGGAAATAACGGTGCACCAGCTGGATCTGGTTGCACCTGAACAATTTAGCTAACTCGGTGATAGAGTTCCTTGATACGCCATACCCGCTGGTATAAAACAGCATGGGGGCCTTATAATCGACATGGGAAAGGTAGAAACGCTGGGTAAAGGTCGGTCCGGCCGGATTATCGTGGTCTAACGGTTGAATGAGATCGATTTGGTAAGCCTGTTTATAATCGGTTGGCGGAGAAATTTTTTCAACCTCGACGCCGGGTAATGCCCGCAGGCGATCGCCCAATGACAGTGTCTGAGAATCATCGTCGTCCGGACAATGAACCGCAAACAGGCTAAATAGCAGCAAACCGGAAAGCAGCATGCTTTTAATAAGATATTGTTTTTTCATGTATCGAACCTCCTCACAATATTCACCCGGATTCGGTGTTACCTGGCAAATAGCAGCGAAAAGGCGCCAGCCACTTAATTAGCGCAATACCTTGTAGACACCGAATCGGTGTCATTACTGATGCGTTCAGATTGTACCATCGATGATCATCGTTTCATATCTGAAATAAAATTGCAAAAAATGGGAAATAGTCTTTATAGGATCCATAGCTCCGGCGCGCTTTTAGTTTGTACAGGCTGAGATAATCGTCCTCGTCGAACGATAATGTCTCCGGTATGCCGTAGGAAGCGCCGAGTTCCAGCATAATCTGTATATCCGACGGCGGTTTGGGCCAGGCAAAACCGAGTGCAAACTGGGGCGCATGAATGGTGCTCATCTCCGTAACGCCGACATCGCCGCTGTTTTGCCTGATTTCATAA
>JAFGSU010000203.1 GCA_016934435.1 Candidatus Zhuqueibacterota bacterium
AAGGTCGGCTAACCATTTCTTGGCATCTTCGTATTTCATATACTTATCCGATCCCCCCTGCTGCCACATCAGGCCGGTGGCGTGATCAATGACTACTTTGTCTCCGTCAATGTTCCTGGCCTCGTACTCGTTAGAAAAGCCTTTACCCTTTTTATTTTTAGTAATATCATAAAAACTGTATTCCTTCAGCATAGCAATCACTTCATCCCGCGAAAGGCTTCTCGGTGCCCTGCGCAAAGTAACCGCTGGCTTTTTGATATGCGTCGATACCGGTTTGGGCTCCGGTGGTTTTGGCGGCGCCGGCTTTGGCCATTCGCCGAATGCCACTTGCCCACCAGCGGATTTGCTCACTTTCACCGTTTGTCGCTGTTTCTTGCCACCCTTGCGCAACTCCATTAAATGCTCGCCGATGCGCACATCTAACTCCAGTTGCTCACCCTCTTTTACTTCCCCGAACGATACGTCATCAAGGAACAGCTCGCTTCCCGCCTCGAAATCAACCACCAGTGTGCCGCGAATCTCCCTGCGCCGCACCTGGATTGTTTCCGCTTCCGGCGCTGATTGTTCCGTAATCACGATTTCCTTCTGTTTGTTGCGGCCCCATCGGCGCTGGAACACAAAACTGCCCTGTCCCTGGTACATCATGTCCGAAAACTGCGGCGTGTGGATGCAACCGATCATTTTTGCTTCAATCAGTTGCTTCATGCGGCGACGCACATTGGCCGCTAACTCATCCGCCTCCACGTAATCACCGCCCCCCTTCAGGCCGTCGATGAGCAACTGGGCAAACGGGCTCAAATCGCTCTCGCTCCAGTTGTCCTGCATCTTTTCACCGCTGCTGCCGGCCGTCAATACCTGCCTGGCCGGCATACGAGTGTTGGCAGTCAAACGATTCTCGTATTCCGCCGGCGCTTCTTCTTTCATGCGCTTGACGTCGCGATACACCGCCTCCGGCGATGCGCTGCGCGCCAGCAGAAACTCGCCCGAAAAACAGCTGGCAATAGTGAGCAGAATATGCCGCGCCGGAATGATATTGGTGAAAATCGGCTTGAGTGTCGACATGAGTAAATTCCGTCTGCCCGCCGTAACTTCGCCGTCGTAGGGGATGAAATAGCCGACGCCGCGCGCCACCTCCGCATGACCGCCGTAATAGATGAACAGCGCATCCTCTTCTTTCAATTTCTGATAAGAATAGAGCTGTTCTTCGATGGCATCGCGGGTGGCTTGTTCATTACACAGCGTTTTGATGTCATCAAAGACGAATTCTTTTTGCAGGAAGGCAACCAGGTTGCGCGCATCTTTTTCCGCCGTGCGCAACTGCGGCACCTCGCCATCGGCATATTTGCTGATGCCGATGATCAAGGCATGTTGTTGGCGGTAGAGTTTCATGAATCACCTCTTTTTTAGCCTCACTTTACGGTAAAACAGAATTCGCAAATTTTTGCGCGATATCATCAGATTACATGAATGAACACATCCCACTGGTATTCACTAAAAGATTCCTGCGGAATGACAGTTTGGGACCGCAGGAACGTTTTAACGAGTACACGTCTGAACGTGAGCATGCCAGCACGTTTGGACGTGGGTACGTTGAAACGTGTACACGTGGGAACGTACTGACGTGACCACGCTGAACATTCATCCACCGGCATGATTGATCCTTGTCACTCCAACTATGGTTCATTTAGCATTCAACATTCAACATTCAACATTCAACATTCAACATTTCCCCTGCCCTCTGACCTCCCATCCCTCGTCCCAAGACTCAGTTACATTTAAAATTTAAAATTTAGAATTTAAAATTTTCTCCCCCGCCCGCAGCGCCTGCCCTTACGAGAAATCCCCCGCCCGAATAACCAAATCACCAGATGACCAGATGACCAGAAAATTCAAAAACTAGGTGGATGATTGTCCGGAACGCACGGCACGAACATGCCTGGAGCCGTCGACGTCACCGCCGTAACAGGTACCATGACCGAAACAGACGGTCCACGCCCGCGACCGGCGGGTACCTGCCTTGTAATCGCTGGTCCAAATCCACTGTTGCCCGTTGTTGAAGGCCGGGTCGATATACAAATCGCCGTTCTTTTTGCTCGACTCCATCAGGCTCATCGCCTCTTCCAGCGTCGGTAACCGCCAGTCGTTATAGCCCGCATAACCTTCGCGGTTAAGGCCAGCGATCCACTTCTTTGCATCTTCATATACCATCCATTCATCAGATCCGCCCTGCTGCCACATCAGGCCAGTGGCGTGGTCGATCACCACCTTATCGTCATCGATGGTTTTAGTCTCGTACGCATGTCTGAATCCGTCGCTGTCAGGATTCCAGTCGGTGGCAAATAAATCTTTGGCTTTCAGCATCGCCTTTACATCATCGTCGGATAGCTCCGCGGCTTCACTTCGAAACTTATATGCTGGTTTTTTAACCTGCGTTTTTATCGGTTCCGGCTCCACAGGTCTGGGCGCTGCCGGTTGCGGCCATTCGTCAAATTCCAGCGTAGCCGCATCGCCTTTGGTTATTTTCACGGTCTCAGTCCGCTTCTTGTCGCCGTGGCGCAGTTCCACCGTGTGCGAGCCCACACGCAGTTCCAGCTCCAGCGAATCGCCGGTTTGCAGAGTATCTTTCAATTGGCCGTCTATATAGAGTTCCCCCTCCGCGTAGCAGTCGATCACCAGCCGGCCGCGAAGTTCTTTTTTAACGATCTCCTGCACCGGCTTGTCTTCTTTCTTGATCTTTACTTCTTCATCCGGTTGGACCGGCCGTGGCATGCGGCGCTGAAAGACGAAACAGCCTTTTTCCTGATAGGTCAGGTTGGCGAATTGCGGCGTCTGCGGCATGGGCAGCAGGCCGCTGTCCGACAGCCGCTTCATCTCGCTGCGGATAGAACCGGCCAGTTCTTCGGCGTCCAGAAAAGACCGGCACTCGTTCAGGCCGTCGAGAAACAGCTGCGCGAACGGACTGAGGTCGCTTTCCTTCCAGTTGTCGATCATCTCCTCGCTCAGATGGCCGGCGGTGAGCACCTGTCGCGCCGGATGGGCGACCAGCCGCTGCAGGCGCGACTCATAGGTTTTGGGTTTTTCGTCGCGCATCCGTTTTACATCGCGCAGCACGGTTTCCGGCTGGGCGCTGCGCGTCACCAGAAATTCGCCGCTGAAACAGCTGGCGATGGTCAGCAGAATATGCCGCGCCGGAATGATATTCTTGAAGAACGGCAGCAAATGCGACATGAAAATATTATTGGAATCGAGGATATCGGGGGTGCCGTCGTGCGGGATCAGATAGCCGGTATTTTTGTCCACCCGGCCGTGGCCGCCGTAATAGATGAACAGGCCGTCGGTCTCGGTCAGCTGGCGACTGTAATGGCGCAATCGATCCATGATAGCCCCTCCGGTGGCCTCTTCATTGTAGAGCGTATCGATCTGGTGAAAAGTGAATTCGGATTGCAGCGTTTCGGTAAGTCGGCGCG
>JAFGSU010000204.1 GCA_016934435.1 Candidatus Zhuqueibacterota bacterium
AATGCTCAAAGAGATCTTGATTCACCGACACCGAGTCCGGATGTTGTCGCGGTTTCCCATCCGGCAGGACGGCTTCCGGCTCATAATCGAGCTCGGACCACATCATGGGTTTGCGGCAGCAGGGATCGTTGGCGCCCCACATACCCGTTTCATCCCCGTAATAGATCATCGGCGCGCCGAGGTAGGTCATTTGAAACAACACCATTAACTTTTGTACGGCATATTCTTCCGGTGTCGGCTTGCGTGTATTGAATTGCGGATTTGTTGCTTTTGTCTTTTCAAAAAAAGCGCTCCATTCACGGGGGGAATATTTGTCGCGATTGATGATGTGTGAGGCCAGCCGGTTGGTATCATGGCTGTCGTATAAATTCTGCATGACGTAGGCGACGCAGGGATCAAAGGCGGACCTGAGCTCGGCCAATCGCCGGTCGAATTCACCGGTGGTGATTCTGTTTGTTTCATTGATAAAATATTCGCTGCAAATAAAGGCGAAATTATAATTCATCACCGCATCGAATTCGTCGCCTAAAAGATACGGTTTTATAACATCGGGGGGATCAACTACCTCCGCGGTGAGATAAGCGTTGGGATTGATTTCTTTCACCCATTGGCGCCACGTTTTCCAGAACGGGTGTCCCACACAGAACGCCACATCCAGGCGCCAGCCGTCGATGCCGTCGTCGGGGCTGCCGTCGGCGTTGGGATTCATCCAGCGTCGCGTGGCCTCAAAGATATAGCGTTTTGGTCCGTCAACAATGCCGTTTTCATCCTCGCGCAGCTCGGGCAGCTCTTTAACGCCGAACCATCCTTTGTATTTGAACTTTGTTTTTTTTAACGGGTCGTCCCAGGAAAGGATGTCGAACCAATCCTTATAAAGAGAGTTTTGTCCGTTTTTCAGGATGTCCTGGAAGGCCCAGCTGTTGATGCCCATGTGGTTAAAGACGCCGTCGAAAATAACCCGGATGCCGCTGGCATGCAGTTCGTCGATCAGGCGCAGCATCAAAGTATCCGCTGCAGTCCATACCCAGGTTGAAGGATCGTGGGGCGTTTCCTGCGAAATGAGCGCCAGATCGCCGTGCGGGTCGGGGCCGAACGTGGGATCGATGTGATGATAGGTGGCGCCGTCGTATTTATGACTGGAAGGCGCCATGAATACGGGATTTAAATAAACGGCATTGATGCCCAGTTCCTTCAGGTAGGGAATTTTTTCGATGATGCCGGCGATATCGCCGCCGTAACGCCGACGCTGCACATTGAACCAGAAATCCTTGCCATTGACCTTTTCATAGGGCTGCAGGCGATACCAGTCGGAAGTCCAGGGATGAATTTGCCACGGTTCGCTGAGGTCGTGCGGCCAGGCGCCGCGGATATCGTCCAGCGTCGGATCGTTGTGGGGGTTCCCATTGTAAAAACGTTCGGGGAATATCTGGTACCAGACGGCCGATTTCGCCCATTCGGGCGTCCAATTTTGATTTAACCTGTCGTCAAAACTGCCGGTATTGTTTACGTGCATCGATACGGTTCCCATCGTTGTTGAGCTTGGATTGTTGCACCCATGCTTTTCTGCGTTCAAGGTTGAATCATGAATAAGTGCAAAAGTAATAAATATCAAAAAGATAGTCAATCGCTCATTCATATGCTGGTATGGTCTCCTCAGGTTAAAAGACTAACCTTGCAGGGGGTGCGATATCCGCTCTGGTTGCATTCAACGCTGAATACTACTTATTAAAAATATCAATCCGGATTGGAACAGACTTTTATGTATTTCGCCGGTACGCAATCCGTCAACCAGACGCTGTTATCGGACAGATGAAAGGCAATGCCATCCGCATACATTCGGGCGGAATCAATCTGCAGGATGAGTGGCTTGCCGTGACGCTTGCCGACGGCGTAGGCCGTGTCCGCATCCGTCGACAGATGAACGTGCAGTCGTCCCCGTCTCTGCAAACCATCCTGCTGGATGGAGGGCCAGAAACGTATGGCTGTGCCGTGGTAGAGAATTGATGGCGGTTCAACGTTTTTCAGAGCGAGGTCGACGGAAATAGAATGACCCTGAGTTGCACGGATTCGTGACCGATCATCCGAGTAGCTGTACCGTTTCTTTTCATTGGTAGCCACAATTTCGTCCAGCAGAGCTCGATCCAGATTCACATTATGACGATTGGCGCAGGCAATCAATTCTTCGACGTCGGCCCAGCCCTGGCTGTCCAATGTGAGTCCGATCTGTTCCGGATGGTGTCGCAGAATTTTGCTCAGGAATTTACTGATGGGTACGAGTTCTCTTCGCATAGTTTTCGGTTCCCTTTCGTATCCACCGGATACTCATTTTCGGATGATTCTGATTTAAATCTCGATAGTACCCGAGAAAAACGTAACCGCCTGTCCGCCGATGGCTACGCGGTCGCCGTGATCTTCACAGAACAACTCGCCTCCGCGCTTTGATACTTGTCGGGCGCGCAACGATATTTTGTCCAGTTTGTTCGACCAGTAAGGGATCAGCATGGTATGCGCCGCTCCGGTCACCGGGTCCTCGGGAATGCCCAATTTGGGCGCAAAGAATCGAGAGACAAAATCAACCTGTTCGCCGGGAGCGGTGATGCAGATGCCGCGCAGCTCCAACCGTGACAGCATCTTGAAATCGGGTTGCAGAGCGAGAACCTCCTGTTCCGTCTCATAGACGGCTAAATAATCATCCGCACTTAAAACCTCCAACGGCTTTTTCCCCAATCCGATAACCAGCTCCACCGGCGCTGCCATCACAGCAGGGATGCGCGAGGGAAAATCGAGAATGATTTTGCCATCCTGCCGGCGCACGTGCAAGGTTCCGCTCCTGGTGTTAAAGTGAACCGTATGGAGATCCGGTTGCAAAACAGTAAAGAGGATGTGGGCACTGGCTAAAGTGGCGTGGCCGCAGAGGTCGACTTCAGCCATTGGCGTAAACCAGCGCAAATCGAAGGTATCGGGCGCGGTGGCGACCAAAAACGCCGTTTCCGATAAA
>JAFGSU010000205.1 GCA_016934435.1 Candidatus Zhuqueibacterota bacterium
ATCAAGCGGTATTTTATGACTATCCCGGAAGCGGTGGAACTGGTGCTGCAAGCCGGCGTGCTGGGCATCGGCGGCGAGATATTCGTGCTCGACATGGGGGAACCCATCAACGTCTACGATATGGCGCGGCATCTCATTACCCTGTCGGGTTTTACCCCGGATGAGGATGTGAAAATACTGATCACCGGTCTGAGGCCGGGCGAAAAATTGACCGAAGAACTCTGGAGCGGAGAAGAACATCCGGAACCCACTTCACAACCGAAAATATTGCGGGTGACCAACACCCTGATGCGTAAAAACAATTTCAGTGCGGGCAAGTTGGAGGGACTATTCAGGGCGGTGGAAGCGGGCGACCATCGGCTGATTCGCGATATTCTGGAAGAGATCGTATCGAGCGCAAGGCTTTCGCCCTTGAATTTGCAGGAAGAATCGACCCTGTCCTGAGGTCCATTTCAGAGATAGATTGAATTACGAATGTATCTGGTAATAATTGTGGCGCAAAGAATGAGCCCGGCCATCCTGTCTGGAAAGATGCAACACGTTATTTTTTTATGATAACTTTGATCAAGAACCCCAGGATCATGCTGCATCCCGGGAAAAAAGTGTCCGATTCATATCCGCAAAGCGTGCCGAGAAACGCTGAGGGTGGCTTTTTAACATCCTGTTCATACCTTTTTTCAACTATTTTTTAAAACCCCTTATAATCCTCTCAATCACCTTTGAAGTCGAGATTCCCGGCACCCCGGGGAGCAACTCGATCCTGCCGCCCAGACTTTCCATTAATTTTCTTTCATCTTGATTAATAGTCTCGACGTTGTAATCGCCGCCTTTGGCGTAAATATCGGGGCGCAGCTGCCCGATCAGCTCGAGCGGCGAGGCCTGATCGTAGAGCACGACGTAATCGACGCAGGCGAGCGCCGCCAACAACCGCGCGCGCTGATCCTGCGGCATGATGGGTCGACCGGCGCCTTTGGTCTTTTTGACCGATGTGTCGCTGTTGACACCGACGATGAGGATATCGCCGAGTGCAGCGGCGCGTTCCAGGTATTCGACGTGCCCGGCATGGAGGATGTCGAAGCAGCCGTTGCTCCAGACGACGCATCGTCCTTCGGCTTTGGCGCCCGCGACGATTTCGAGGAGATCGGCAAAGGATACTATTTTATTGGCTGTATTGTTTGGCATTTATTCTTTTATTATTATTTGGACAGCTTCAGGCTTAAATAAATGTACGAATATTTTCTGGAGGAATCCAGATTTTTGTACATATCAATAAATGGGGAGAATTGTTTTACACAGATTCGGTGTCTACTCGTTAATAAAGTAACCGTGAGAGTGGAACATTTTCACATCAGTTCGCGGGTGAACACCGAATTTGGATTTTAATCCCGGCCAGATAAAATGGACCGGGATTTTTATTTACTGATAACCCGCATCCTTATCGCAGCAGGGTGAGCTTTTGCCAGACCTGTCGATCCCGGCATTTTAACCGACAGTAATAAATGCCGCTGGGCGCAATCGTGCCATTGTTCAGGCTGCCGTCCCATTCCAATTTGTGGACACCGGCCGGTATGGATTGATCCACCAGGGTAGCCACGACCATGCCGCGCAGGTTAATAATTTCCAGCTTGACATGAGTCAGGGCATCGATGGTAAATCCCAGACGCGCGGTGGAGTTGAAAGGATTCGGATAAACGAGTTGAAGCGCAAAAGAAACCGGCAAATTATCATTCGTCTCCGGCACTGCTGAAGGCATGCCTTTTTTCAGCCAGAAATGCAGGTCGCGGTTGGGATTGCCACCGGCGTGTTTCCATTTATAGATGGTGATATTTTGCCGGCCATCGGTGCCGTTGAATTCGGTATACAGCAGTTTGCCGCCGCTGTAATAATCACCATCCTCGCTTTTTACTAATTTTAAATAGCGATTTGCTTTCATAAAATCGAATTTGAATAAGAAAGCATATATTTTGCCGGCTTGCAGCGCCACGTTCTGAATATCGAATTCGAGAAATTGCGTCGTACCGTAGACCATGACGGCCGGCATATTTCCTGATTGACTGCTGATGGTGGCTGCCGGCGGTTCCATTTCGACGATGGAATTGAACTGCAGGATGTCGACATGTATCGGCGCGTTCTCGCAGGCGTCCAGATAGTTCTGGTCGGAAGCGGGCGATAGGGCTATGTAGATTTTATCCAGAAAGAACGCCGTGGAGGGTGTAAAGGTCTGGCCTATATCTCTGTAGGGTGCCGTCCCGGAAACGGTGGGATCATAAATCCAGCCCCAGGTGTTGTTCTCACGATCAAAAAAAGAGTTGTAGATAATGATATCCGGATCTGTTACCGGGCTGGGCTTTGAAACAGCGGTTACCTGTACCTGTGCTGGTGTTGCCGAAACGTAAAGCAGCAACAGCAAGGCAAGACGTAGGGTTTGTGGTTTCATACGTCACCTCGCTTGGTTTGGGTTATTGGTTACGAATAATTAAGGATCCTGTGTTAGCAGGTGATACTCAGGATTTCCTTTTATGGGTTAAGGCCTTTTCTGGCTCCCGGTTATCTCATTCGGTGAAAAAAAGCTAAACATCGTAAAACGGCTCTGGTACAAATGGCGAAATTCCCAGCGCTTCGCATGATTGTTAATACATAGTTTTTAACTTCCGGTCTGAACACCCAGATTCGGTGTTAATCCGCGAACTGAACTGAAAATGTGCCACCCACAGGGTTACTTAATTAACTTGTAGACACCGAATCGGTG
>JAFGSU010000206.1 GCA_016934435.1 Candidatus Zhuqueibacterota bacterium
GCCGCCGCTGACGCCGGTGCCGATATAAAGTATCCCCTTTTCATTCAGTTCGGCGTTGCGGCGATCAGTATCGGGGAAATAGGTGTTGCCGCCGTCGATGATAACGTCGCCCCTGTCCAGCAGCGGCAGCAATAGGGCGATAAAATCGTCCACTGCCTTGCCCGCCTTCACCATCAGCATCACTTTGCGCGGCGACTTTAAGCTGGCCACCAGCTCTTCCAGAGAATGACAGCCAACGATGTTCTTGTCTTTAGCCCGGCCATTGATAAAATCATCCACCTTGCTCACGGTGCGATTGAAAACAGCCACGGAAAAACCGTTGCGCTCCATATTCAAGATCAGGTTTTCACCCATCACAGCCAGACCGATCAATCCGATGTCACATTTTTCCATTGAATTCTCCTCATTCGTTATGTTTTATCAAATTATTTTTTTCAAATCGTCATCGCCGTATAGCCGCCGTCGACGCGGATGATGGCGCCGGTGACGAACGAAGACGCCTGTTCCGACGCCAGCCAGATAGCTGCCGCCACTAACTCCCCGGCCTCACCGAACCGGTCCATGGGCGTATGCCGCATGATATCGGCGATGCGTTCGGGTGAAAGAATTTTTCGATTCTGCTCCGCCGGGAAGAAACCCGGGGCAATGGCATTGACGCGTACTTTATGTTTCGCCCACTCGCGCGCTAAAAACTGTGTCAGGTTATTGACGCCCGCCTTGGAGATGCTGTAGGTGAACACTTTGGACAGGGGCGGGCCCGATGACACCGAAGAAATATTGATAATGCTCCCTCCCCCCTGCGAAACCATGCGCTTGCCGAAAATCTGGCAGGCCAAAAACATGCTTTTAAGGTTCACCTGCAAAATCTTATCCCACTCATCTTCAGGGATTTCGAAAAACGGCGTCGCCGAATTGATACCCGGAGCGTTGACCAGGATATCATATCGGCCGAAAGTGTCCTTGACGGCCTTTTCGGCCATGATCAGGTCCTGCTGTTTTGCTGCGTCAGCCTGCAAGGGCAGCGTTTTCACACCCAGCCTGGAAATTTCTTCGGCTTTTTTTTGCGCTTTTTCCAGGGTCAAATCGAGTATAGCGATATCGGCTCCGGCCCTGGCAAACCCTTCCGCCATGGCTCCGGCCAGTACACCGCCGCCACCGATGACCACGGCCACTTTATCCTGCAATGAAAATAGTTCTTCTACATAACTCATGGACGATATCCTTGCTTAAATTAATCCATAAAAATGGGTTTGATATGACGTTCAAAAATATTTTCGCTGACGTTCTTGGCAATGACGTTTTCATTTTTCCGCAACAACCGCAGATAGCGATCCCCCATGGCTGCGGCAATTTTATAGCCCACATGTAAGAGTTGACGAAAGTGCAAATTAAAGTATGGATTATCCTGATCATGCCTTAACGCAGAAGTGAACGCCTCCTCATCCCATTTTTCCACCTCTTTCGCGGTGGGCAGCTGGCCGGTGATGATATGGATCACCGACAAATAGGGCGCCACCAGTTCGTCGTAACGGTTCAGCGCTTCTTTGTAGATTTCCCTGGCAAGCGCCAGCCCTTCGCCGCCAGCCTCGGCCAGACCGATGAGTTCTTCCAACCAGGTTGTGCCCGCTGTTTTCAGGTGAACGCCGGCGTCGAATTTCTTCAATATCCGATGCATGGGCTGGTAGATGGAAAATTTATCGCTGCCGGAATGGACGCTGAGCTTCAGATCGGCCGGCAACTTGAATTCCCCGACGGCAAATTGCACCACCGCCACATCCTGCTCAAATTCCCGGGTGAACTGATCAATGTTGCCGATATAATCGATGCCCTTGTTGAATTCGCCGCTAAATTTGGGCGCAATGGTGTTCAGCGGGATACCCCTGTGGGCTAAACCGGCGAGAATGAAGAACAACTCAACCGGAGTCTGAGACGAACTGGTCTCATCCATGGATACTTCCACCGCAAAAGACTCGCCCTGTTTTTGCGAGAGAATATGGTTATAAATAGTGCTCGCTTCTTCAATGGCCAGCAGGTATTTTCCGACGATCTTTTTCACCTGCTCTTTGTTCACGGTCACCTTCTCATCGATTCCGGGAATGGACCAGGAGCCGACGTAACGGCTTAACTGTTTGGCCAGAGTATCCACTTTACTTTCAGCTGCGGGTTTACCGATAAAATCCGCTACATCTATGGTGAAAAAATCCGATGAATCGAGAAAGAAATCGACGTTCTTCATGCCGATGTGATCGGCATCGACAAAGTAGGGATCGCGCCAGCCGGTAGCTTTCACCGCTGCATCGGCGGCGCGGCGCGTGTCAGCCGGTTTACTGCCGATGATCTGGTGTTCGCGATAGGATTTGTTCCACACCGGCGTAATATCCACTCCGGCCTCTTTCGCCTGGATGATCGCCGATAGCTGCGCCTTGCCCTGATGGGCAAAACGATCGCCGATGCCGAGGGAATATTTTTTCAGTTTCATATTATTATCGTACCTTTTTGTTAGATGAATTTTTAATCGTGCATTTATTAACCGGTGACACTGAATCGGTGTTACAGTTTATAGGTATTTTTCGCCAGCTCGTAGGCCAGAGCCCGGCTCATGCGTTCGGCATCGCTCCTGTCGATGATGTGACGGGCGACGAGTCCGGCGAGATAATTGCTATCGATCCGCCGCGACAGGTCGTGGCGCGCCGGAATAGACGGAAACGCCCGCGTGTCGTCGGTAAAGCCGACGGTATTATAAATTCCGGCTGTTTCGGTTACACTCTGGCGATAGCGCTGCATGCCCTCGATGGAATCGTGAAACCACCATGCCGCGCCCAATTTCATACACGGGTAATGGCCCGCTAACGGCGCCAGCTCGCGCGCGTAGGTGGACTCGTCGAGGGTGAAAACCACCAGGGTCAGGCGCTGATCATTGCCGTATTTGTTGAGCAGTTCGTAGAGATTATGGGTATACTCGGTCTGCACCGGAATGTCGGAGCCCTTATCCGGGCCAAATGCATCGAAAACCAACTGGTTGTGATTTCGAAAAGCGCCGGGATGGATTTGCATCACCAGGCCGTCGTCGATGCTCATGCGCGCCATCTCCATCAGCATGTGCGCGGTAAATTGGTCAGCATCGGTTACATCGGCCTTTCCCTGCAGTGCTCGTTGAAAAATAGTTTCCGCTTCGTTGGCGCTCAGTTCGTGAGTGCGTGGGCTGAATATGCCCTGATCGGTGGATACCGCGCCCATACGCTTGAAATAGGCCCTGCGGTTTTCCAGGGCGCTGATATATGATTTGAAAGATTGAATATCGATGCCGCTGACTTTACTCAGTTTTGCAATATGCTGCCGCCAGTTTTTATCCATGAGGTTGATCACGGCGTCGGGGCGAAAACAGGGGATGACGTTGCCTTTCCAGCCGGAGTCTTTGATCTTTTGGTGCTGTTCCAGAGTATCGGCCGCCGCATCGGTGGTGGTGAGGGTTTCGATGTTGAATTTTTCGAACAGCGCCCTGGGCAGATATTCGGGCAAAGCCAGTTTTTCGCTGATCTGATCGTATATCCGCATGGCCGAGTCGCCGGTCAGCTTTTCGCGGATGCCGAACAGGACATACAGCTCGTGGTTGAACCACACCCCCGAGGGCGTGCCGGCAAAAAGATAATAATGATCGGCAAACGTACGCCAGATTTTTCGATGATCCTTTTCCACCGCCGTGCCGTCCTGTTTCGGAATGCCCAGCTGTTCGAGCGGGATACCCTGTGAATAGAGCATGCGATAGAGGTAATGATCGGGGATGAGAAACAATTCCGTCGGATCGGGAAAGGGTTTGTTTTCGGAGAACAATCGGGGCTCCACATGGCCGTGCGGACTGAGGATGGGCAAATCTTTAACGCCCTCATACAGCTCGCGGGCGATGGCGCGGGTTGGAGGGTCCGAATCAAAGAATCGGTTTTCATCAAGAATTAATTCATCAGTCATAGTCATTCCTATTTTAAAAAAGTTTAAAATGAATGGTTCAGCGTCGCGTACATCAGGCGATTGTCGCACAGGAATTCCTCTCCATCAACAGGGCCGGAAGAACGACCTTTTCATAACCATTCGGATTGGCTGCCGGTTGATCAATGGTGCGAATCAGCAGGTCCGCTGCCGCTTTACCGATTTCATAGGCCGGAATGTGCACGGTCGTCAGAGGGATACGAAATGACCGACAAAAATCGATATCATCGAATCCGATAATGGAAACGCGTTCGGGTACGGGGATATTCATTTCTATCAGCGCATTGGCCAGGCCGATGGCGACGAGGTCGTTATAACACAGGACAGCGGTTGGTACGTCGTCATCATCTGAAAAGAGAGCTTTCCCGGTCCTAAATCCGTTTTCAATATATGAGCCGGCCGTTACAATAAATTTTTGAGTTATTGGTAAATTATGATTCATCAACGCCTGCTGATACCCCGTCAACCGTTCACTGTTGTGCACCGAGGATGCCGGGCCTGTTAGATAAGCGATTTTCCGATGACCCAATCCGATCAGGTAGCATACCGCATCGAAGGCGGCTTTGACGTTATCGATATCGACCACATGGGTGGCATAATTTTGCACGTTGTTCAACATCACCAGCGGATACTGTTCCTGAGTCAACCTGGCCAGATAGGTAAAATCTATTTCTTCTCCCTGTAATGGAGAAATGATCATGCCATCGACGCCGTAATTGAGCAGTTTTTCGATGCTCTGTCGCTCCTTTGGCGGCGCCAGCTCCGAACTCCCCAGCAGCACTGTGTAACCGTTGTCGGTGCAGCCGTCGAACACGCCTTTGATGATACGGGCGTAATAGGGATTGACGATTTCTTTGATTACCAGTCCAATAGTATGTGTTCTGCGAGTTGAAAGCGAACGGGCGACATGGCTGGGGCGATAGCCGTATTTTTGCACGATGGCCAGCACTTTTTTGCGTGTTTTGGGTGAGATGCCGGGTTTGTCGTTCAGAACCGTGGAGACCGTGGCTTTGGAGACGTCGGCCAAACGGGCGATATCGGCGATGGTAAGACGCATTAACTAAACCGGTTTATTTAATTAATTAATGTTTAGCAGCTTTATTGTAAATTTGTATCTTCGGAAACTGATTGCAATTTTATCAATTAATTATATTTAAGTTATTTGTATTAAATTTCTTGTATTTATAGTCTTTGCATCGATATAATCCGCAACTTAATCTGGTATCTTATTGAACCGATTCAGTAGTATAATACGAATTATTTGTCACACTGTCAAGTCTTTTTTCGTTCCGGATTTACTTGCGTCTCTGTGTCCTGGTGTGAATTTTCATTACGTTTCATACCCTCTCCGGAGTCTGGAGGCGAGGGGAAGACACAGCAACTTGCCCTGCGTTTTTATGGCTTTGTTTGATTTTTTTTCCTTTGTTACAGTCTTTGGAGCCTGGTGATGAGCGACCGATGACCGGGATGATTTTTTGCACGAGCCTTATTTAAGTAGGGTTAGCAATACGATCATTCAAACGAGAACGCAGAGTTATTTTTCAATTTCCTTTTTATACTATCAACCTCGCTTGCCAATGGATAAATATAAAAAGGGATATCCAAACGCCCGCCATCAGCAGGCCATTCGAATATCCCTATAAACAAAGTCAGCGCTTGATGCAAGTCTGACGTTGCAGTTAGTGCATCCTCTTATAAATTATATTTTAGACCCGCATGCAGCCACCAGGAGTAGAACTCGCGCTGGATCGGCCGATCGGTCTTGCCGATGTAATAGCGCATCGGCTCATTGTTCATGTTGATCGCCTGCAGGTAGAGCTGCAATCCCTTGGTGATATTCTGACTGGCGGCAATATCCCACTGGATATGATTATCATAGTAAATATCCTGCTCTTCATCTTCGCCCAGTTCATAGAGGAATTTACCATGATAGTTCACGCTGACGCGGCCGGTGAATCCGCCTTTTTCATAGCTGATGGCAAAATTGGCCATATTCTCCGATTGACCGGCCAGTGGTATATCCTTGCGTTCCTCGCCCTCGAAAAGCACCGAAGCGCTCGAAGTAGTATAGGTGTAATTAGCATAGATGCCGAAACCGCTCAAAAAGCCGGGCAAAAACGTCAGCTGTTGCTGCCAGTTTAGTTCAATACCGGTCAGGGTCGCATCTTCGCCCTGGATCGCCTGTTCGACTTCATAGCCGTCGTAGTCGCTGGTCTCATCTTCGATTTCGTACACCGAAGGATACATGATGTCTTTCAACTGCTTATGAAAAACGCCGCCGGAGAGGATACCGATGCCCTGGAAATAGTGCTCGGCCAGCAGGTCAAAATTCATCGAGGTTGTCGGCACCAGGTCGGGATTGCCTATCTCCATCTCCTCATCCTCGCGATTGATGATGCGGAAGGGCACCAGCGTCTCATAATTCGGACGTGCCACACCGGTTGTTACAGCGGCGCGCAGGTTGGTCATCGGCGTCACTTTGTAACGGACATGCAGCATAGGCAGGAAATTGTTATAAGTCGAGGTGCTGTTCACGACATTGGTGGCTTCATAATCGCCATCTTCATTGAAAATCACTTCACGACCGGTGTAATCGTTTTTGGTAATTTCGTGCCGAAAGCCGCCTAACAGCATCATTTTACCGAAATTGAGTGTGGTCATGCCGTAAAACGCATAGACATCCTCGGTGGCATTATAGGTGCCGCCGTCGGTGTCATCTTTGAGGATTTCGCCTTCCAGTTGATCGGGATTATTTTTATTGGCATCGAAATAGTCCCAGGTTTTATCCGGATCGAACGCCGGCGGAGCGGGATAGGCGCCATCGAGATAATCCTCATTTTTGTAATCGCCGACAAAGCTGCTCAGCAGAAGGTCATCATCCCCTTCATAGCCGTATTCCCAGATGTTCTCTTTGCGGTCTTTGTCCTTCATGGTCGCTTTAGCGCCGAACTTGAACGTGCCCGGATTCACTCCCAGCATATAAGGGACCTGCACATTGAAGGAAGCATTCATGTCCTTATCATAGGTGAGATTATCGTGTACCTCAAATGCATCGAACGCATAGTTGGCCGGATTGTACTCATATCCCGGATCCAGATTGCTGATTTGCCATTTGGGGGTATCGGTGTTGGACAAATCCAGAGTCATATCAGCGTCTTCGTCCAATTCAAAGGCGGCCTCGATGTGCCTGGGTTCGTCTTCCTCAGCATAACTCATGGAGAGACGATAATCCAATTTTATCGAATTGAATTCATGCTCGCCACCAACGGCAAAATTATAGATGGTCTGGTTTTGATCGCGATTGCGATAATGGGCTTCGATGGCCGCACCGGAAATATCGGTCGCCGAGTTATAATCGCCTTTGCCCGGACGCACGCGCAAAGCCCGACGGCTCTCGCTGTCGTTATACTTGCTGTAGATGCCGCTGAGATAGAATTTATGACCCGGCTTTAAAAGATAATCGACCGTTCCCGAAAACGTCATTCTATCTCGAATGAATTCATAATCGCGCATTTCGAGGTCTTCAAGAGCCCAGGGTACCTCGGTCTCGTCGACCAGCTCGACATCGCCCCATTCCATCTCGTTGTTATCCGACCCGCGCTGGCTGCGTTGAAAACTACCACTGAGCATGACGCCGATGTTCTGATTTGCGCCGAAGCGGTTGCCGTATGTGATGCCGCCCTGATAGATCGGCTTGCCGCGCAGATTATCATAGCCGCTGCCGGTGGTTATGCTGAACACCCGTCCGGGATAATCGAGCGCGCTCTTGGTGCGCAAATTCACGGATCCGCCAATGGCATTACCGTCCATGTCGGGCGTAATGGCCTTGGTGACTTCGATGCCGCTCAGCTGGTCGGCAGCAATGGCGTCCAGCGCCACATAACGCACATCGCCCTGCGGCGACGGAATCTTTTCGCCATTAATGGTAGTCGTGCTCAATTGCGCCGACATACCGCGGATCATCACAAAACGACCCTCACCCTGGTCGCGTTCGACCGAAATACCGGATACGCGCTGCAGAACTTCCGCCGAATTAACATCGGGGAATCGCATCATCTGCTCTTCATCGACGATATTGGCGATATTGGGCGCACTTCTCTGTTGACTCAATGCTTTAATCTGGCCTTCGCGCAATCCTCGCACGATGACTTCACCCCCTTCAATGGCGCTGACCTGCAACGATATATCCTGCTCGATCCGACCACCGGCGGGAACCGTCACTTCCACTGTATAGGAATCATAGCCGATGTAACTGACTCGCAAGGTATGGGTGCCGGCGGGAACGCTCTCGATGCGGTACCTGCCGTTGCGATCGCTCACCGCACCCAGCGAAGTTCCCTCCACAAAAACATTCGCCCCTGGCAGGTAATCTTTTGTATTGCTGTCCATCACCAGACCATAAATTCGCCCTCTCCCCTGCGCCTGAACGTCAGCGGGGATCAGCATAAGAGCGCCCAGTATCAATACCAACGACAGCATAAAAAGATGTGCATTGCTCGCTCGTAGGGATTTTACTCTCATTATTGCCTCCTTTTTTGGGTTAGCATACAGACAAACCTGACACCACAATGCCCGATCCGTCACCTCCTTTCCAATTTATCAGAATTGATTCTAATAGCTCACCAATGTGCAATGATGGCCCTGCCGATGGTAACGTGATTCGTGTTTCCCCTCCTATCACCTCCTTCAAGTTTATGTGTTTATGACCTGATGGTAACTGAATCCATTAATTCGTATTTCCATCGTGTGACAATAATTCCTCTCCGGCGATATCCGTCCATGAATAAAAGTGAAATGTTCTGTCCGTGGACATGGCGACGAACAATCCCTGTGGAAACCTATCGTTCAGGGGAATGCTGACCACATCCGAGCCGTCGCTTTCTTGCGTCGATAGTCTGACAACTTTAACCAGCGGATGGTGATGCGGTTGACCGGGCTCTCCCTCCCGTTTGTAAATATGAAACTCATCCGCTCCCTGATCGGACACCAGAATATATCCGGTTTTATCGTCGACTTTATATATGGAAATCCCTTCATGGTCATCGGCAAAACCATCGCGAGCGAATAAGGCCAGTTCCTCATTCGCCGCTGGCGCATCCGGATCAGCCGGGTATTTGCGCACGCCGACGCCTTCATCGGAATAATACACATATCCCAATTCATCATCCACGGCAATAGCTTCGATTTCTTTGATACCGCTATAGCGGCCAAACTCTCGCACTTTATCCGCTTTCACCTGTCCATTACCGTCGTCGTACAGCCGATATTGCCAGAGATAGCGGCCGTCTTTGGGGCCGTCCTTTCTGCCGACAACGGCAAAGATAGCGCCATCTGCCGGGCGTTTGTACAGAGCGATGCCCATGGGAGCTCGCAATGCTTCTCCGACAAAAACCTCGATGCCGCCGCCATCCACAACCTGCATGTCCGGCAGAGTAAACACGCGGATTTTATTGGCCAACCGTTCGGTGGTCACGGCAATATCCACCGGCGCCCCGTTCAACATCAATCCGTATTCAACATCCACATTATTGGGACGCTGCAAACTGTGTATGCATTTCTCCGAAACAATCTTGCCCTGCAGGTCATAAACATAGAGACCGCCATCCGCCTCTTTATCGGTGCCGATGATGAGACTGGCGCCAGGATCATCGGGATTGACCCAGATAGCGGGATCATCGGTGTCGTATTTTACCGGTTCTGTAACGATTACCGGCTCAATAACGGGCAAACCGGGGGTAACACCTTTTTTTGAACAGTGGAATAAAACGGCTGAAAGCAAGAGTGTGGACATTAAAACGATCTTTGAAATACTGATTGTATTTCTTTTTAACGTCATCAGTATTATCTCCTTTTCTTATGAAAACTGCTATTTCCTGCGCGCATATTGATAGATAATTTCCCCC
>JAFGSU010000207.1 GCA_016934435.1 Candidatus Zhuqueibacterota bacterium
CACCGGAGCCTAATCGTGGGATATGAATGCCCACGTCGATCTGGTCCAATAATAGCTCATTGATGCCGTGCGCTTCATTGCCAATGATAATCATGTTTTTATCATGCCCGTCCAATGCGGATAAAGGGACGCCCTGTTCAGGGCTGGTTGCGATTATGCGAAACCCCCGTTCGCGGAATGATGATAGTATCTTTGAAAGATCCGTGTCTTCAAATAAATTCATGTAAAAAATGGCCCCCATAGAGCCCCGAACTACTTTGGGATTATAGATTTCAACACAAGCTGGATTCAGGAATACATTTTTAACACCGAACCAGCATGCCGTGCGCAGAATCGTGCCCAGATTCCCAGGATCCGAGATATCATCCAGAGCCATCATCAAATATTCTTTTTCAAGGATGGTGTGAACCGACGGTGGCGGCGATTGCCGTAAGACCGCCACCAGACCGGCGGGTGATTCCGTTGTGGCGATGCTTGTTATTTGTTCAGCATTTGTGTAGTGTAATGATATTTCGCGCCTGCGCAGATTTTCCAGTAATGTTTGGGCGCGAGGCGTAGCTAATTGATCTTCAGAAACAATTATCTCCTGGATGGCGGCGTTGGCCAATAACGCTTCTTCGCACAATCGCAAACCTTCGATGAGAAAAAGCCGAGTTTGTCGACGATATTTTTTATCGTGCAGCCGACGCAACTCTTTCAGATGTTTATTTGAAAGTTGCATTTTCAGAAGCGTCGCTCACCATCTTTCTTATTGAAGCCAGATACCAATGGGTAATGTTACCGGTAAATAAATTTATTGTGTAACGCTTGTTATATGTACCGTACAATCAATGGTGTCTTACAGTTATCCGATTACAACCAAAAGAAACAGGGAATCGAACCCGGATTAGCTTTGAGCTACTACTCGGTCAGAGAAAAAGGCGATGATTTTGTTTTGAGGAACGGCTTCTTGTACTCCATCGGACAGACGTTTAATCGTTGCCGTCTGATCCGCGACTTCTTGTTCAGCAATGATGATGACATGATCCATGCCCAGTCGGTTGGCTTCGCGCAATTGCGATTTTAAACTGCGGTCGCCAAACGAAAGTTGCACCGGTATTCGGGCATTCCTGAGTTGATGGGTTAAATTAATGGCCATTTCCTTTGCCGCCTCCCCCATATGAGCGATTATTATTTTTGGAACCTCCAGAGGGGGCGGCGTCAACCCCTGTTCTTTCATAACCAGAATGATCCGTTCGATGCCAGAACCGAAACCGATTCCCGGAGTAGGATCGCCACCGAGGAGCTCGATCAGGCCGTCATATCTGCCGCCGCCGCACATGGCGTTCTGCGCTCCGATGCCCTGGGCCCAGACTTCAAACACCGTTTTGGTATAGTAATCCAGACCACGCACCAGTTTATGATTAATAGTATAAGGCCGCTCCATCAAGTCCAGATAATGACATAGTTTGGCAAAATGACTTTCGCAGTCCTGGCAAAGGTGTTCGCTGATGACCGGAGCCGATTGAATCACAGGTTGACAGTCGGGTACTTTGCAATCCAGCAGGCGTAATGCATTTCGTTGCAAACGTCGTTTACAATCCTGACAAATCAAATGGATGTGTTTGCGGTAATGATTCTGCAGTTTTTCAATATATTGCGGCCTGCAGACCGGACAACCGGTGCTGTTGAGCTGGAATCGCAGTCCTTTGAATCCCAACTCGGCATAGAGGTGCCAGGCGATAGACATGACTTCAAAGTCGATGGCGGCATCTTTTTCACCGAAAGCTTCAACGTTGAATTGTGTATGCTGGCGAAATCGGCCGGCCTGAGGGCGCTCGTAACGGAAAATAGGCCCGATAGAAAATACCTTGACCGGCTTTGTGAGCATATGCATGCCGTTTTGCAAATATAATCGTATTACACCTGCGGTGAATTCCGGCCGCAACGTCAGAGAATTATCGCTTTTATCTTTAAAGGTATACATCTCCTTTTCGACGATATCGGTGGTTTCACCTACTCCGCGCACAAACAGGGCTGTTTCTTCAAAAATGGGAGGATCGACTCTCTGATAGCCGAAAAGCGAAGTGATCTGATAAATTTTATTCTCAATGAGTCGCCAATATGGCTGTTCCTCGGGCAAAACGTCCCGCGTGCCGGTTATGGACTTGAATTTCATAGATATTTCTGTTCCTCTTGTGCCAGGGCCTGAAGGACTTCCTGGCTGGTACGTGATGTGATTAATTTTTCTCGTAGCTCGCTGCGATGCATCAGACGCGAGATACGACTGAGTGCTTGCAGGTGCGGTCCGGTCGGATCCATCGGCCCCACTAACATAAAGACCAGGCGCACCGGTTTTTCATCAATGGCCTGAAAATCAACACTCTCCTTTGTGATGCCGAATGCAGCCACCAGTTTGTCGACGGCTAAAGTCTTAGCATGGGGAATGGCTACGCCTTCGCCAATACCCGTACTCATGATGCGTTCTCGTTCGAGCACCGCTTCTAAAGCCATTTTTTTATCCAGTATTCTATCTGCTGCAGATAAGATATCGATCAACTCAGCAATTATTTCTTGTTTATCTGTGTGTTCGAGGGGAATACGAATTACCTCGGGTGATAGTAAATCATGTAATCTCATGTATCTTTCTCCTTCAGGCCAAAAATCTATAAAATATAGGACAAAAAGTGCAAAATACAAAATCATTTTTAAAACCGGTCACGAAAATTGTTTGTATTTGTTCTATTCATGTTTAAATTAACAGATAAATATATCTTCTTGCAGCTGTAAGGCTATCAATCCTTACTGTTGCAGGTTGGCGAATGCCGTAGTACACTTGATCAATTGGAGAACATATCAAAATAACCGATTTGATAAAAAGCCGTAGGACTATCCGTCGTTTCAAACAAAAGAGAATCGATTACAACCTGTTGTCTCAAATTGTTGACGCCGGCAGGTTGGCGCCGTCCGCAAGTAACCTGCAGCCTCTGGAATTTATCATTCTGGATGATAAAAAACTGGTAGCGCAAGTAATGCCATTTACCGCATGGGCGGGATACTTACCCGATGATGCGGGGAGACCACCGAAAGGAAAGCAACCTGTTGCTTTCATAGTGATACTGATCAATCGTACGATTCGCAAGGAAGGTGGCGGAGAAGACGTTGGCGCTGCGATCGAAAACATGATCCTTACCGCTCTGGACGAGGGGATAGGCGCATGCTGGATTGGTTCGGTCAACAGAGATAAGGTGCGATCACTTTTAAGTATTCCCGAAACGTATGATCTGGCTTCAATACTGGCGTTGGGATTTCCTGACGAGCGCCCTATTATTGAAAACGTGAGCGATTCCATAGAGTATTATAAAGATGGAAACGATTGTTTGCACGTACCCAAAAGAGCTTTAAAGTCAATCCTGCATCGTAATAAATTCTAAGCGCAAAAGGGAAAATGATGGTGCTTCGTGACGATCTGGTGGCATATCTTGACGACTATTTGCATACACGAGATATTCCTGATTATGGCCCTATGGGTCTACAGGTGGAGGGACGTGAGGAGGTAAATAAAATAATCACAGGCGTATCGGCGCATAAGGAGTTATTCAAAAGGGCCGTTGCACAAAATGCCGATCTTATCCTCGTCCATCATGGTCTGCTATGGGACCGTGACAGTCGTGTGATCAAAGGACTGTTTAAACGGCGTCTCCAGTTTTTATTCGAGCACGATGTAACCCTCCTGGCTTATCATTTAGCTTTGGACCGTCATGAAGAGGTTGGAAACAATGTTCTTGCGGCGCAGGCTCTCAAGTTGCAACAGTGCCAACCCCTGGGTGAAATAGGCATTCAGGGATGTTGCGAGGCAGTCACCATTGAACGATTATCCGAACTGGTAACATCTTTATTTCATCATCCACTTGTTACATTTCCACATGGCCCTGACCGTATTCGTACCGTCGGAATATGTTCCGGCGGCGCGGCGCGCGATCTTTTTCTGGCCATCGAGGCAAAATTAGACGTCTATATAACGGGCGAAGCGGCCGAGCCAACAATGCAGGTGGCTCAGGAGGCTGGTATCCACTTTATCGCGGCCGGGCATCACGCAACCGAGAAACTGGGTGTCCGCGCCCTGGGCGAGCATATAGCGAAACGATTTAAATTGGAGGTCGAATTTCTTGACGTCGACAATCCTGTTTGAAGCAACGAAATGCCTTGAAACGAACGGCTCGACAGGGAGCGACTATAACGACGATTGAGCCAGCACTCTGAATTATAGGATGTAGCCGGAGCGGATTTGTTTTTAGAAATATCCAGATTGGTAAAATAAATGTGAATACTTTTACCTCGTTATCTATCTAAAATATTGTGCAGAGCAGGATGAGTGAGAACAAAATGGATCATATGCAAAACGGAGGAATCATCATGCATGATGTGGTCATTATCGGTTCAGGACCGGCAGGATTGACGGCGGCCATTTATGCGGCAAGAGCAAACCTTAATCCTCTGGTTTTTACCGGCATGGAACGAGGTGGACAGGTAACGTTGACCAGCGATCTGGAGAATTATCCCGGCTTTCCCGAAGGCCTGGGGGGTTTTGATATGTATCAACGATTTGAACAACAAGCCATGCGGTTCGGCGCTGAGATGATATATGAGGTGGTTACAAAAGTAGAGCTGCAGGGAGATTCGAAAAACGTTTACACGGCATCCGAAACATATAGCAGCAAAACGGTCATCATCGCTACCGGCTCTACACCCAGGCGCTTGGGAGTCTCCGGTGAAGACAGGTTAATAGGCAAAGGGGTTTCCTATTGTGCAACCTGTGACGGATTTTTTTTCACCGGCAAGCACGTTGCCGTTATCGGAGGCGGCAATAGTGCTCTGGATGAAGGGCTTTTCCTCACACGCTACGCTGATAAGGTAACGATTATTCATCGCCGCGATCGCTTGCGCGCCGATGCCATACTGCAGGAACGGGCCAAAAAAAATAAAAAGGTGCATTTTTTATTTGACACCATCGTAGAAGAGATAATTGGAGAAGAATCGCTGAATCATTTGCGTTTGAAGAATTTAAAAACGGAGGCAGTGGATTCTTTCCAGGTTGACGGTGTGTTCATCTTCATCGGCCATAAGCCCAATACAGATCTTTTTGTCGGGCAGATTGATCTGGATGCCGGCAATTATATTGTCACAGATCGTCGCATGCATACCAACCAATCCGGCGTGTTCGCGTGCGGTGATGTACAGGACGCCATCTATCGCCAGGCCGTAACAGCCGCAGGCACCGGATGTATTGCCGCCATTGAAGCAGAGAAATATATTGCCGAGCACGAGGGAAGGGCATATCCTGAGAGCCGTAAGTGATGGCTATCTACTGTCAATACAAAGGAGGATCATTATGGAACGTCATAGCAAATCGGGCACCCTTATCTGGGGCGGGCTGCTGATTCTACTTGGTCTTTTTCTGATGATACAGGATATTCATTTTCGTCAGATCATGGATTTTCTCTTTGAGTATTGGCCCTTGATCCTGGTAGCCGTGGGCATCTGGTTCATATATGCAGGGATGAAACGCTCCGACAAAACGGATGATTACGGCCAGGATGTTCAAGCCATGAAACCTGATGCAAACGGCCGCGTTCTCCAGAGTACCACTTTTGGTGACCTGAGACTCGTACTGGAAGGCAGTACTTTTCAGAGTGGTGAAATGAAAAACGTATTTGGGGATATCAAAATCGACGCCCTCCGACTACGACTCCCGGAGGGCGAACACCAGCTATCCCTTCAAACGACTTTGGGAGATATCCGCGTTGAATTGCCGGCTGATATGCCTGTTAAAGTCGCTGCAAGCGTTACCCTCGGCGACATCCGGGTGTTCGAAAAAAAACAGGAAGGATTCAGTCAGCAATTGAGCTTCCAAACCCCTAATTATGATTCGGCGGTTGCCAAACTGTTTATTTATTGTCAGGTAGTGCTGGGTGATGTAAAAATTGTCTAGTAACAAATTCGGACTAAATTGCCGTCCCTTTTTCGATGAGGCTGTAGAGTAATTGAATTTCCTGCCTGTAAAGGTCGGAATGAGGGGTCTCCAGGATTAAAGGCATGTCATTGAAATGCCTATCATTCATAAGCAGTCGAAATGCTTCCAATCCGAGCTCTCCTTTCCCGATATTGGCATGACGATCGACACGACTGCCGAGCATTTTTTTACTATCGTTTAAATGAATCCCGGACAGATAGTTATAGCCGACGATTTGTTCAAATGCCTGAAAAGTCGCATGAAACGATTCCTGATCGCGAAGATCATAACCTGCAGCGAATAAATGATTGGTATCCAGACAAACCCCCACTCTGGTTTTATCTTCGATTTTATCAATCATAGCGGCAAGATGCTCGAATCGATATCCCAATTGGGTGCCCTGTCCGGCCGTGTTTTCAATAACCGCGATCACGGAAGAGGTCTGAAGCAATGCTTCGTTAATGGATTCGGCTATTCGAGCCAGACAATGATCGACGGACATGCCGTTCAGATGAGCCCCCGGGTGAAAATTTAAAAACTTGAGGCCTAAAAGCTCACACCTTTTCATCTCTGTTAAAAACGCCTGACGCGATCTCATCAATGCTGTACGCTCGGGATGGCCGAGATTGATTAAATAGCTATCATGTGGAAGAATTACTTCCGGGGAGAAACCATAGATTTTACAGTTTTCCTTAAAGCGCTCTATATTGTTGGCGGTTAGATGCTTGCTCCTCCATTGACGTTGATTCCTGGTGAACAGAGCAAAAGCTTTGGCACCGATCCTGTTAGCATGAATCGGCGCATTCTCTACGCCACCCTTAATACTTACATGTGCGCCGAAATATTTCATATTTTCTATTGAAAAAAGTACACACGGCTAATGGCTCTCATTAGGAGAATGTCATTGATTGTTTATTAAAAGTAATTTAACCACGACTTCAATATGATGGGTATGCGGAAACATGTCCACAGGCTGAACGGTTTGAAGATAATATTTTTGCTCGCAAAGAATTTTCAAGTCTCGCGCAAGGGTTGTCGGGTTGCATGAAACATGGATGATGCAGGGCGGCTCGAGTTCCAGGATGGCATCGATCGTTTTGGGATGCATACCACCGCGTGGCGGGTCTATGATCATGATAGCCGGTTTGCCGTAACGCTGCAACGGTTGTTGCCAGTCTTTTGCAAATGTGCGCAAATCACTTACAAGAAAATCACAATTGTTGATATTATTTTTTCGCGCATTCCTGATCGCATCATCAACGGCATCAGGAACGATTTCAAATCCTACGACGCGGTGCGCAAGCCTGCTTGCAAAAATAGAAATGGTACCCGCGCCGCAAAACAGATCATACACAACCTGTTCCGGCTGGATGGCGGCTAATTCAACAACAATCTGATAAAGGTTTTCCGTCTGCAGGGTGTTGGTTTGGAAGAAGGAATTGCTGGAGATTTCAAAACGATAATCAGCCAACTTTTCTTCAATCAGATGGTTCCCGGCCAATACATATTCTTTTTCCCCATAGGCAAGCCCACTTATATTTTGTGTGGTGCTATACAACAGGCTGGTGATTTGTGGAAACGTTGCCGTCATCAGCTTTTTGAAATTTTTGGCCACCTTGGGGTTGTAATCAAAGGTTACCAGGTTAACCATTAAGTTGTTTATGTTCTTGCTATGGCGAACAACCAAAAACCGCCAGAATCCTATGTGTTGCTTGGAATCATAAGCAGGCAGTCCTGTTTGGGCTGCAAATTCGCGCGTCACCCGCAGAATATCATTGGTTTGAGCGGCAACAAGATGACACTGTTGTATATCTACGACTTTATTATAAAAGTTTTTAGCGTGCAGACCCAGATAGAGCTCTTTTTTTTCTGGGCGATTTTTTATCATTTCCTCATTACTGAGCCATCGGTGTGGGGAAAAGGAAAACTCCATTTTGTTGCGGTAGGAAAAGGATTCCGGGGAGGCCAGGATTGGTTTTAACGGTATATTTTGAAATCCTCCCAAGTGTTCTAATGATTCACGGACCTGCTGTTCTTTGAAGTGTAATTGCTGTATATAATCCAGATGTTGTATACTGCAACCACCGCAGGCGCCAAAGTGTGTGCATCGCGGTTTCTGATAAAATGGAGACTGTTTCACTATTTCCAGTATACGAGCTTGGGCAAATTTTTTCTTTAGTTTAAAAATTCTTGCCCTGACAGTCTGCCCGGGCAGGGCTTTATCGACAAAAACAACTCGATCCTGTAATCGCGCAACGCCCAGACCGCCAAAAGCAAGAGAATCGATTTTCAGGATTACTTCATCCCCTTTGTGCAGGGAGGTTGACATGTGGTGGGCGTCCTCGAGCACTGTCCTGTGCAGATTATTCAAAATAACGTCGTGCTCCTAAATATTTCTTTTTATATGGGGGATCATCAAGATGCGACAGGGTTACGCCACGAGAAACGGAGGCATGTAAAAAGAATCCTTTTGCAATATAAATACCTACGTGATCGGGATGGGTTCTTGATTGAAGTGTAAAAAAGACCAGATCAGTTAAGCGCAATGCTCCCTTGGAAATTGACTTGCCCCCGCTGAACAGTTCATGGGTACTACGCGGCACTGTTATTCCCAGGCCATTTCTATAAATAACATATACCAAACCCGAACAATCGGCACCGTTTGACGAGGCGCCACCCCATAAATAGGGTGTTTGCCAGAACAACCTGACTTGCTCTTTAAAATTTGTAAAAGTGGAGCGGTCCATGAAGTTGATTCTTGCATCTTCAAGGGACGGCAGCGTATTGGGTTTTGCTCTGTTTTCCTGCTCTCTGTTGCGCCAACTGGCATCACGGCGTCGATCCCGTTCAACATTGGTGTAACGAAAATCCGGACGCAATGCACAGGACAAGAATAGTAAGGCGATAATGATCGAGATTTGAAAAAGAGAATGGCGAACAATATATATAATGGACCTTGGCATATTTTTTGCAAATTCTATTAAGATGGATAAAAATATGGTCGTTCAAAAGGGATTATTTGTTGATAAAAAAATCGACTCGAAGTTGAAATTAATTTTTAAAAGGTAAGTCAAATATTTTCAACTTTCAAGTTATTTTTATTCCATGCCCAATTTTCACTTGACTTTTGGGATGTTTAACTATAACTTAATCAATAAGAAACAGCAGTCTTATTGTAGCATGAATTAAGGAATTTAAAAATGTCCAAGGACAGTAAAAGCAGCGCAACCACAACCATCCTTATTGTTGTGATGATTGCCCTAATTATTCTGGCCATTCGAATGGACTGGATACCCTGGAATGAGGCGAACGACTCGACTTTTAGTCCCATCTATGACACAGATTCGGCAAATGATCGTTTTATCAAAGGCGAGCTTGGACCTGCTCAGTTGAAAGCGCTCGACAGGATTTTAGTTCAGGAACAAAAGAATGATGAGATGCGTCTATCTAATGAGGTTGCCCGGCAAATAGCTAAAAACGACAAGGCTGTGATTGAGGCCTATGGGCGCTGGCGAAAATGTTATGATTTAATGCGCAGCCGCCATCATGTTGTATACCCTAATCAGAGAAAGAATCTTACCGATAAAAATTAATTCGCGACTCAGTCAATACTTTATCAACAATTCCGATTATATTCGGAGTTTTTTCATTTTAAGTGAGCGAAGCATGTTTATAAGATTTACGCTATTACTGATTATGGCGCAGGTTAGTTTGACGGCTGGTGTGCAGGCGCAAGAGCGAGCCGATTCTATATCCGCCCATTTTGTCTACGCATTTGGCGCCGAGGGCGATAAGCCCGGAGAATTTCGGCAACCGATGGGCATCGACATCGATGCAAATGGAAATGTCTATGTCGTAGATACGGGGAACCATCGTGTGCAGCGATTTAATAATAAAGGTGTGTTTCTATCGATGATTGGAGGATTCGGCTGGAGCCGTGAACAGTTACAGCGCCCGATGGATGTATGTGCCAGCAATGGTCTGGACGTGTTTGTGGCTGATTATGAAAACCGTCGCATCGAACGGTTTGATAAAGATTTACACTGGATCAGCACTTACCAATCCAATCCGGAAACGGAGGAGAAGTTGACGCTCGGATTTCCGCAGAGTATCGCCCTTAGCCGACACGGAGACCTTTTCGTAGTGGATGCAGAAAACAGGCGTATTTTAAAACTCAATACCCTCAGAGAGGCCGAAATGAGTTTTGGCGATTATGATTGGGGTGAGGGCGCGCTTTTGTCTCCGGCACAAATTGAGATTTCATTGGATGATCGCATTTTTGTCGCTGATCAGAACGCCGGACGTGTGATGGTGTACGACTACTTTGGCAATTATATTCAAACAATTGGGCAAGGTGTTTTAAAAGAACCGAGGGGTATCTGCATGAATCCTGCCGGATCCTTGATATGTGTAACCGATCCGGTGCAAGACCAGGTTTTTGTCTTTACGGTTGCCGGTCGAAGATTATGCGCCATAGGGGGGTTGGGTTCAAAGTTCGGCGCTTTGGATAATCCAACCGATGTGGCCCTGCATAAAAATCTGCTCTTTATTACAGAGGGTAACAATCATCGAGTTCAGGTCTTTGAGCTTCAATTTGAAGCCAGACCTTAGAGCGACCAACGTTGGGAGCTGTGGATGATGAGGCAGTGGTGGCCTGTCATATTGGTCGTACTTATTTCCCCTTTTTTAATAAAGGCTCAAGATGCGGGGAAAATCGATAGGATTGCATTATTTGAAAAAGATGTGCTTATCCTGGGAGAAGGCCGTAAAGGTCCCTATTTTCTTCCCGATTCCCTCATTATCAAAGATTCAGAAAGCGTGTATATCGACCGGCAACTTCAAGCCAGGGCTGCCTATCAGATAAACTATATTGATGGTGAAATTCGTTTTATCAATTCGGTACCTCAGGGCGCAAAAATTCGCCTTATTTATAAACTGTTTCCATATCCCATTCGGAAACAGTATGCTCATCGTTCCGTTATACAGCGTCTTTTAGGCTCTACCACCGAGACGATATCTCCGCTGAAGACAGCAAAATCTGAAGGTGAAATCGATTATGCGGCGCAGCTCAATAAGAGCGGCTCCATCACGCGCGGCGTTACGGTGGGGACCGACCGCAGCTTAAAAGTCAATTCCAGTCTGAATATCAATGTATCAGGAAAAGTCGCGGATAATGTGGAAGTAGTGGCGGCGTTGACCGATCAAAGTACGCCCATCCAGCCGGAAGGAACAACCCAAAATTTGCAAGAGATCGATAAGGTTTTTGTACAACTCAAATCCCCCCATTTTGGCGCAACGCTGGGCGACTATAATCTGGAGTTGCCTTCCAGCCAGTTTGCTCGATATAGCCGCAAACTGCAGGGAGCGATGGGTACGGCTCAATTTAGTCATTTTCAGTTTACGGCCTCGGGCGCGGTATCACGCGGGAAATATATTTCACAATCCTTTTCAGGTGAGGAGGGTAATCAGGGACCCTACCAGTTAAAGGGAGACCGTGGTCAGATCGACATCATTGTCCTTGCCGGAACAGAGCGTGTATATATTGACGGCGAATCGATGGTCAGAGGAGAGACCAATGATTACGTCATCGATTACGCGGCGGCACAGATTACTTTTACACGCCGAAGACTCATTACGGCGGATTCACGCATTGTGGTCGATTTCCAATATTCAGATGAGAAATATCGACGCAGCTTATATTCCGCCCAGGGAATGGGAGAAATGTGGGACCGCAGAATCAAAGTAATGGCTACATTCTTACGCGAAAGCGATGATAAAGACAATCCACTGGATTTTACCCTCTCTGAAGAGCGATTGGCCATTCTCCGGGCTGCCGGCGATGATCCGCAAAAGGCCATCGTTGATGGGGCCGCCTATGTCGGGCCGGGCAATGGTCGCTACGTCATGCAGGACAGCGGGATATTTCGATATGTGGGCCCGGATTCCGGCGACTACCGCGTCACCTTTTCAGACGTCGGCCAGGACCTCGGTAGCTATGCTTACAAGGGTGGAGGTATCTACGAATATGTGGGTATCGGTGCCGGACGCTATGCGCCGGTCATTCTGCTGCCAACCGCCCGGAACCATCATCTTTTTGATTTTGACGTGCAGTTGCAGCCCATTCCAGCATTAAAAGTGAGCAGCGAAATTGCTATCAGTACTCTGGATGTCAATGCCTATTCTCCTCTCGATGATCAGGATAATCAGGGAACGGCACAGGAGTGGAAACTACAATTTCTGCCGGACACCTTACATGTCGGGTCGCAAAAACTAGGCGTGGTCGGTCTATCAGCCCGGTACCGATCCATAGGAGATCGGTTTCGCGATATGGATCGTACTACCGAAATTGAATATAATCGACGTTGGAATTTGCCGGAGACGACTCCGCGAGGTGAGCGGGTACGAGAACTCGAGGGTCACTATAATCCTTTTCAGGGATTCTCGCTAACTGGCGAGTATGGAGACATTAAAAAAGGAGATTATTTCCAGTCCGAGAGATGGCAGCTGGACACCGGATTAATGCGCCATCAATGGCCGGAGTATCAATACAGGATAGAACACATCAAGAATAAAAACATCACTGATGTCAGGATGGGCGATTGGTGGCGGCAAAAGGGCGCCATGAACTGGCGAATATGGAAACTGAAGCCTCTGTTTGGATATGAGGGGGAAATCAAAAAGGAGAATTGGTCGGATACGTTATATAGCGGCTTAAAATTTAACAGCTGGACGGGCGGTCTCGAAGTGAACGCAAGTAAAAAGTTGTTTTTGAGCGCTCGTTACGCCTGGCGCAACGATCAGGATTACGTAGGCCCGGATCAATTTTTGGACAAATCTACTGCGAAAACCCAGCAGGCCATGCTGCGCCTGCAACAACTGGGCGCATTATCGGCCAGTATTGAATATACACACCGACAGCGCACCTTTACCGATTCAAGTCTGGGTAGAAAGGACACCGATCTGGCCGAAGTACGGGCTTTTTTCAAACCCTGGAAAAATGCCGTCAATATGGATTTGAATTATCAGATTTCCAATACAGCCACAGCAAAAAAGGAACGCGTATATATTAAAGTAAGCCCGGGTGAGGGCAATTATCGGTTTGATCCGCAATTAAAGGAATATGTTTCAGATCCTCTGGGAGATTATATATTAAGAGTCCTGACAACGGATGAGCTTGTTCCTGTCATCGAACTAAAAACCAGCACCAGACTGAGACTCGAGCCGGCAAAATTTTATGCAAGTAAAAACAAATCGACCGCCGCACTGAAAAGCTGGCAAAAATGGTTGCGAGCTCTATCTTCGGAATCGTTTATTGCAATAGAAGAACGTACGCAAGAGGATGAAATCTGGAGTATCTATCTGCTCAACCTGAACCGGTTCCAGAAGCAAAATGTGACCATGTTCGGGACGATGCAATTTCGACAGGATTTTTATGTGTTCGAGCATAATCGAGATTTTTCTTTACGCTTGCGTTACACCAGTCGGGATGAAATGAACAACCAGTATCTGGAAGGTGGTCAGAAACGTAAAGAACGGGAATACAATTTGCGTATGACCAATCGATTTTTCAATAAATGGTCATCGCAATCAGAAATAAACCATAAACAGCTGGCAAGGAGTTTTTTCGGACAGGACAAACAAAATCGCGATATATACTCGAATCAGATCAGATTCGATCTTGTCTATCGGCCGAAGCAAAGATTGGAGTTGGCGTTGGAAAGCAGACTGTCGTCTGAAGAGGATCGCTTTTATTCGCCTGCAACCAAAGTATTGGCTTTTTCGTTTTTGCCCCGGTTTGTCTATTCTTTTTTGACCAAGGGCCGATGGCAGGCTGAGTTGGAATGGAGCCGCGTAGATGTAAAACCCGGCAATCGCCTGCTTCCATATGAAATGGCCAACGGACGGAGTCCCGGCAGTTCTCTGCGGTGGGATGTCCGCTTTGATTATCGCGTCTCCAAAACAATTCAGGCGTCTCTGTCTTACGGCGGCCGCAGTGAACCGGAACGGCAGGGCACGATCCATACCGGCCGAGCGCAAATAACAGCTGCTTTTCGATGATAACAAAAAGAGATATATCTTGAGAGGTATTTTTAAATATCGGCACTGGTTCCTGATAATCCTGGTCACCGCTGCTTTCGTCTATCCTGAAGAGGGGCAACGGGTGACGCGTATAAGGGATATCATTTTCCATGGCGTCAATCGGATTCCCCTGCAGGAAGTAAAAACATGGTTTGGATTGAGGCCGGATATGCCTTATAATCCTGCGGATTTAATCAAGCGAGGAGAGGATTTGCTCCGAAATTATGCTGAACAGGATTTCTTTTTTGCGCGAATTGATTCGATCACTTTCCATATGGAGAGAGACAGCAGTCGTGTCGATGTCCGGGTATATGTTCATGAGGGCAGGCCGGTGCAGCTCGGCACGCTACAGCTGGTCGGGATTGATAGTATAAAAGCATTACAGTTAAAAAGCCGTTTCGACAGCAAAGCGGGCCAAACCTTCCAGCTGAACAGGATGGAAGCAGACATTGATGACGCCTTGGGGCAGATGGAAAAAGACGGCCATCCCTTCTGTCGATTTGAGCTACAGCGTGTAACTTTGGATTCGGTTTCGGAAAAGCAACAAGGATTCAGTTTAAACTGGAAAGTCATATATGGCCCCCAACTTTATTTGCGTGAAATTCTGGTTATCGGAAATAAAATCACCAAACAGAACGTAATTGTGCGTGAAATTCGTATTAAACCGGGCGACAAATATCAGCCGGGAAAGGTGGCGCGTGTTAAAAGTCGTCTGATGAGAACCGGTTATTTCACCCGTGTCAGTGAACCGGAGATATATCTCAGCTCTGGCCAGGATGGAGGGATGCTTATCCGGGTGGAAGAAGGCAATGCCAGTCGTTTTGACGGCGTTATTGGTTATAATCCGGGCAGTGGTTCGGGAAAGGGATATTTTACCGGATTGATTGATATCTCTCTCGGCAATTTGTTTGGCACCGGACGCGCATTGCAAGCGCACTGGCAAAAACGCGATCGAAAAACACAGGATATTAAACTCTATTACCGAGAACCCTGGGTGGCTGGTTATCCGTTGCATCTCGGTATTGGCTTTACACAACTCATACAGGATACAACCTACGTGCAGCGAGAAGTGATTTGCGATATCAATTTGCCCTTATATGAAAACCTGGCTTTGACCGCCCAATTAAATCGGGTGGAAGTATCCCCCGATTCTTTGGGTTCGTATCAATTCGGGCTTTTACACAGCCGGACACTTGCCGCGTCCATTGGCGTGGAGTATGATAGCCGGGACGATCGGATCAATCCCAAACATGGTGTATATTATCAAACTTTGTTTCAAAGTGGAAGTAAGAAAAATTATGGTCCAGCTGAACTTGTTGAGGGAACAAGGAAAAATATTTCCAACAAACGCATGACACTTGATTTTGAATTATATACGCCACTTTTTAACCGACAAATACTGGCCTGGTTTCTGCACGGCAGACAAATACGAAGTAATGAAAAATCCATTCCGCTACCCGATCAATTCCGATTGGGGGGGGCAAAAAGTTTACGAGGCTATCGTGAAGATCAATTCCGCGGTACTGAGGTGGCGTGGACTACCCTCGAATATCGCTACTGGTTGGGCAGGCGATCGCGCGCATTCGTGTTTGCTGACTATGGTTATTATGGATCCAGAGATGATGATAGCCGGACGGGACGTTACAAACTTGGATATGGAATCGGTTTTCGCCTGCAAACCGGACTGGGTGTCATGAGCATTGACTACGGTTTAGGATACGGTGACGATCTTCTTAATGGCAAAATCCACGTCGGACTGATCAATGAATTTTAATCAGCCCCAAGTTCCCCAAGGCTGTCCGTAAATGTCGTGAGAATTCCCAATATCGGTCTATTTACAATTCGACGATAAGGATATGTTTTTGTCCGTCTCGCACTACTTCCACGCTAATTCTTTGTCCGACGCGAAAATCTGCCAGACGATTCATGTATTCGTATATGTCCTTAACCGGCTTGCCCTCCATGGAAATGATGATATCGCCTTTTTGCATGCCCGCACGCGCAGCAGGCCGACCGGGCAGAACAGCCTCGGCGCGCAGGCCCTGGGTGCCGCTGGATATAAAGTCGGGCATGATGCCCAGGGTTACTTTGAATCGACGGCCCATGGGAGGCGGTGCTTTGGGCCCCGCTTCCTGGTAGGCCAGACGCTCCGGTCGATTCGCAATCTCCATGGTCATTTCACAGATAAAGTCTGCAATAATTTTTTCGCCTTGAGCATTTATTTTATCAAAATCATCCTCCGGTGTGTGATAATCTTCATGGATACTTGTCATGAAAGATAAGACCGGAATGTTGCTGTTATAAAAAGGGGCATGATCGGAAGGACCATAGCCCTCGGGATTTAGCGTTGGGTGGAGACCATATTTTTTCACCGCATCTTTTACCATCTCTTCCAATCCGAGTGCCGTGCCGGTGCCGCTGATATTGAAGGCTTTGGTGGAATCGTCAAGACGACCTATCATATCCATATTGATCATCAGAGTCATATTGTTTAGATCGACGAGAGGATTGTCGGTAAAGTATCTGGATCCTAACGTGCCCATCTCTTCCGCAGTAAATGCGGTGAATATGATACTGCGATCCAGTTCTTTTGTTGCGGTTGCTAATTTTTGCGCAATTTCAAGAAGAGCGGCAACTCCGGAAGCGTTATCGTCTGCGCCATTATGAACTGCAAGCGTATCGGGTCTACGCGAGCCGGACCCTGGCCCCCCCATACCGAGATGATCATAGTGAGCCCCCAAGACAACATGTTCATTTTTTAATTGCGCATTTTTCCCGGATAGCATGGCAACAACATTATGAGTCGGCGACATTTGCTTGTGCAGTTGTACATGGGCAGTTACCGTTTCTTTAATCATAAAACTTGTGGGTTGTCGGTTTTCATTTAGCTGCGTCTCCAAATCTGCGATTGTGATTTCAGAATTGCGCAGCAGAAGATCGGCCATCGACCTTTTAATATGCAAAACAAGGATGCCTGCATCCGAAATGGAGGGATTATCCCGGAGTGAAACCAGGCCGTCTTCGTTATCAAATGTTTCACCGGAGACGAATAGAACGCCGGTTGCGCCCTCGTCTTTTGCCACAAGCACTTTTTTACGCAATGAGCGATAAGGCCGAAAAAAATCCCTATCTCCATCAGACTCCGGTGCATCGCGCAGGATCATAGCCCACTTTCCGGCGACATCCACATCTTCATAATCGTGCCAGCTGAGACTATCGCTGTTAAAATCGAATCCATAACCAACAAACACACAGGAGGCAGACACAGAACCGTTGGCGGAGAAATTGATTGGCGTAAAGTCCTTAAATAATTCCCCCGTATGTTGATTGAACTGGAATAAATTTTTTTCGCCGGCGTCGATCGCCTTCAATACTTCCAGAGTTTGGAAGCCATTATCTCCCAGTAATTGCAGGCCATATGATTCAAATTGATCTCTTATATAATCTGCGGCAATGTCGGCTTCTGGAGAGCCCGGCTTTCTTCCTTTTAATTCATCCGATGATAGGAAGACGATATGATCATACAATTCTTTAGCGGTGATCTCTTTGCTGCTTTCACCGATCGCCAGCTGCGGTATATATAGGAGACAACAAAGGCCGAGCCGAACAAAAATCCATTGTTTTTTTTTTAAGCTCATCTCGGTATTTCCTCGATAATATGAATATAGCTCATTTAATAGTAAAGATAAGCATCTCGAAGATAAGCAACAAGTCTTTTTAGGTAGCTATGTGCCGGCCCGTGTAGTTTTCGCATGAATGAGACCTTTGCAAAAGGCTGAAATATCTCTGATAATTTTAAACACTATATCATCCGGCACGCCGTCCATATGTCGTGATCGCATGCGCATATCACACATTTCATTTACAAAATCGATCACCTGTAATTGATTGCTTTGATCAAGGGCAAATTCACTGGAAAAAAAAGCCAATTGACATGTTTTTGCGATATCTTTCATTACTCGCTCGACGGTTTCAATCAGGTCTGAATCCAAGTCGTCGGCGATTAGCGGTTGATAAAGATGGGTAAGATCATCCCACCAGCAAGGGATTATTCGTCCGAGCAGATAGAACACACGAAACCAGGCACGGCGATGGTTGATCATTTGCGGGGTTATTTTTTTTTGCAGAACCACTTTTCCTGTGCGGCTTGTTTCAAGAGCCCGGCGAATGTCCTGAACTTCTGAAGCGTTCAATACGACCCCCTCGCCGCCACCCCCCTCCGATGGCTTGATCACAAATGGGACGCCGAGTTTTTCTGCAGCGAAGGGGAAGACCTGTTCCGGCAGATCAAACCGGGAGATGATGATGCCATATGGCACCATCACACCTTCTGAAACCAATTCTAAATGCATGGTGGCTTTATCGCGGCACCAGGCCATGCGATCCGGATCGTTGATAAAAAAAGCGCCTCTATGCTTCAGGGTAGTGAGACAGGGGAGCAGTTGTGCATGAACATCGGAAGCACGGTCAATAACCATTGCCGGCAAGAAATCATCCTGATTGCACAGCTCAAAAAAAGTATCCCAGTTGGCGGGATGAAGGGTGAGCACTTTAAGATTTCTATGACGGGCAGCCGCTGATATATAAAAAATAAAATCATCATCAAACTCCCATTCCCACAGAATTAAAATATCGGGGGAATGGGAGCGTTTACCAAGTTTTCTATTTCTAACAATTCTCAAATTAATGTGTGTAACTCTTGCAGTTCATTGGTTGTTGCCATGACTGGACGTTGACCTTTTTTATGTGTCCGAAATTTGCTGGGAGATAGAACCTGTGGATACACGAATACATCACCCTTATAATTTCTCATAACTACTTTATCGTTGTCGATAGATTGCACATAGTTGGGTAATAAAGGAATCTTCCCGCCTCCGCCGGGTGCGTCGATGACAAGAGTCGGAACGGCCAGACCGGACGTCCAGCCACGTATGGCTTCAATGATTTCCAGACCCTTCTCCACCCGGGTGCGCAAATATTCCGTGCCCCTGACATAGTCGGCCTGATAGATATAATAAGGACGAACGCGGACAGATAGGAGTTTTTGCACAAGCTGTCTCATCACCATGGGATCGTCATTTACTCCCTTCAGCAGGACCGTCTGATTGCCCAGGGGGATTCCGGCATCAGCCAGTAGATTTAAAGCACGGGACGACTCTGATGTGATTTCATCAGGGTGATTAAAATGCACGTTCATGTATAGCGGATGATATTTCTTTAGCATTTTAACCAATGGCCTCGTGATGCGCTGAGGTAAAAAGCAAGGCACTCGCGAACCAATCCGAATGATTTGCACGTGGGAAATGGCACGCAACGATTTCAAAATGTATTCCAGTTTTTTATCGGACAGCATCAAGGGGTCCCCACCGGAAACAATGACATCCCGAATCTCGGGGTGATGACGAATGTAATCCAATCCGTCGTCGATATAGCGCGGATTAATTTTAGTAGCGTCTCCCACTTTGCGTTTGCGGGTACAAAATCTGCAATATGAGGCACAGCTATGCGATACCAAAAACAAAACCCGATCCGGATAACGATGAACAATGCTGGGTACGGGTGAATCATTATCTTCATTTAAAGGGTCTGATGCGCCACTATTGACAGCCAATTCAGCCTCATCGGGCACTATCTGTCGATAGATGGCATCTCCCTTATTTTTAATTAAGCCGGCATAGTAGGGGGTAATTCTGATGTCAAAGCTATTGGCAATCCTGCGGACCATGTCTACATCCAATCCAAAGCGCTCTGCAATATCTTCCGGTTCAGAGAGACTGCCCCTGAGTTGTTGTTGCCAATCATCCATTTTATTTTTGACTCCTGTTAGCGAAAATACTTTACGTAAATAATGCGATCATCATCGGGTTTATAAAAATCCTTGATTCGCACACTTTCCTTATATCCTTGACTGATATAGAACCGACGTGTTTTTTCATACCGTTCTTGCGAAGAGGTTTCGATGATCAGTAATCTTCCTTTTTTATCCTCCATTTGATTTTCCAGCCATTGGACCATTTTTCTGCCATAGCCGTGATTTTGCTCACTGGGTGAAACGGCGATCCAATACAGGTCAAATACGTCTTTTGTTAGGGGCGTTGGTCCATAGGTCATAAACCCCGCCACCAGGCGCTCGGGATTTTCGATAACAACGAATTTATAGTCTTTTTGCTCTGGATCATTCAAATAGATATCAACGAGTTCTTCCGCCATGTCGATCTCGGCATTTGAAAAAAAATTGGTATTGTGTAATATCGCCATGACAATACTTTTATCGGCGGCTTGCATAACTCGAATCAATGGACTTTTTTCCTCCGTAATGCTCGTTCAATGAGTCGTCGCCAAAAATCGGTATATTCCATACCATCGGCTCGTAAAGCGCGAGCAAAGCCGGCATTTAAACTGATATCAGGATTGGGATTCACTTCCAGAATATAGATTTCTCCACCGGGAGCTACGCGAAAATCGACTCTGGCGTAGTCACGACATCCCATGGCTCTAAATGCTGCAACAGCGAAGGTCTGCAGATTTTCACGCAGAGTGTTGTTGATCCGGGCCGGGCAAACCGGCACCGTACCGTGATAGTAGGCATGGTCTTCAAACCATTTTGCTTCATAGCTACAAATGTGCGGCGAACCTGCCGGCATATTGGAAAAGTCGATCTCCGATACCGGTAATGCTCGGGGTTCCTGTTCTTCGACCACCGCGACGTTGAACTCGCGTCCGTAGATGAATTCTTCAATCAAAGCCGACTGCTGGTATTGCCGAACGATCCTTTCAACTTGTTGATTCAACTCGGCACTACCTGATACGACGGATTCCGCATAGACGCCCAGACTGGCGTCCTCCTCATTGGGTTTCACGATCAATGGGAATTTTAATTTACCCGCTGTGATGTCGCCACTGGCTAAAATGCCAGCCACGATCGGAAGGCCGTGGGCACGAAGAATCGCCTTGGTTTTAAATTTATTCTGGCAAAGCGCTAACGTGCCGGACGGATTGCCTGTAAATGGCCAGTTCATTAGTTCAAAGAAAGCCGCAATGTTAGCTTCAAAATGAGCCTTCCCCCAAAAACCTTCACACAAGTTGACGATAACATCTATTCTGGCTGTTTGAAAATATTCCACAAATTTGGAAATATTTTCGCCCAAAGCCAGGACCATCGCCGAGTAACCCGCTTCCTGCAAAATGGTCCTTACTTCTTTTGCGGTCTGTTCTACCGATTCTTCCGAGATAAGTTCGCTTGCTTTCGTGTTTTTCGGTTTGTGAGGACTATAGGCGATGCCAATTTTGGGTGAATCAGACATTATACTGTGATCCCATATCTTTTTGCTGCTATTTCAACAACTTTTTGAATCAGTTGTTCATAACTATATCCAGCTGCGCGCGCAGCTTTTGGTAAGCATGAATTGTCCTCCAGATTCGGTAAAATGCCCGGGAGAGGATTTATTTCTAAAACATTTGCGACATTATTGTCGTCCAGGCGAATATCGATCCGACACCAATCCTTAAGGCGTAACACTTTGCACACACGAAGAACCAACTGTTCTATTTGAGCGCTCAAGTCTTGCGAAATACTAGCTGGACATTTAAAAATCTGTAAAGGATGATCAGGCTGGTCCCAGACCCATTTGGCTTCATAAGAATAGATAGGATTTGCGCCGTTCGGGAGTTCGCTATAATCGATTTCGACGATCGGCAAAATTTCAATGTCGGGCCAATTACCCAAAATACCGACTGTAAACTCACGACCAGTGAGAAAATGTTCTATAATAACCGGTTGTTTGTATAAACGAACAGTTTCCTCAACCCGCAGGCAAAGGGACTCGTGATCATGAACGACGGAATTGTCTTTGATCCCTTTACTGGAACCCTCGTACAGAGGCTTGATGATAACCGGGAACAGGATATCGTCCGACAGCTGATCGGCGGATTCTATCATCCAGAAAGCCGCATTTGGGATTTTATGAAAGGTTAGAATTTCTTTGGCTCTGGATTTATCCAGACAAATACCAAGGGTCAGAGCATCAGAACCCGTGTAGGGGATGCCGAGCATTTCACATATAGTCGGGATATGGGATTCACGATTGGGACCGAACACGCGTTCGGCGATATTAAAAACGAGATGAGGACGGAGGGCTTGCAGATTTTTATAGGCGTACTCGTCCGATTCGACAGGATAAACTTTCCATCTACGCGCAAGAGCTTGTGTTATGGCTAAGATGGTTTCTTCAGAATCACACTCAGCCAGTAGATCAGGTGGAGGTTCATCTTCATCCTCCAATAATTCTTGACTGAGGAGACGAGAGACCATAGTCGCCATTCCCCCTTTGGAACTGTGCACCAGGGCAACCTTCATGAAAACCTTACATTCTCCCGTTCGATTAATACTACTAATAGTATTTAGAAATGATAGTGATGAATATATTGTGTTATTTTTAAGGGATTAATATAACTTTTCATACATAAAAAGCAACATTTTTTTTCAATTTTTATGTATAACACCAGAAAAGAATCATTTTACATAAAGGATATAAGATATTTAATAACAATCTATTAACGAGACTAATCGATATTTATAAACAAAACTTTTTTCCCCGTTTTGCTACAACTGTGCAAATTTTACAAGATCACAGAGATTTATGCATATTTTTTTCTTTAGCATTCGATAACCCTTTAGATGGTTTTGTTAATCAATTGATTCATTCATTACTATTCAGCAGATGACAGGGGACATGTATCTGCCGGATAATTTTTCTTGTTGGTTGTCTTTTTTTTATTTATTTTTTACTAAAAGTAATGGTCTTTTAATTAAATCGGAGACAACGACATAAATATGAACCTGGCAAATACATTAACCCTGTCTCGTTTTGTAATTGCTCCCCTTTTCATCCTTATATTCTCA
>JAFGSU010000208.1 GCA_016934435.1 Candidatus Zhuqueibacterota bacterium
AGGACATGTCGATCCGGGCCACCAAACAGGACGTTCTGGATGCCATCAACTTTGTCGGGCTGGATGAGGATGTGTTGGACAAGTTTCCGGAGGAATTGAGCGGCGGCATGCGCAAACGTGTGGCCATCGCCCGTGCCATGATCAAAAAACCAAAATATATCTTTTATGATGAACCATCGACCGGCCTGGATCAGAATAACGCCGAAAAGGTGACCGAGTTGATCGATATGCTGAAAAAAGAAATCCGGGTAACCTCGATCATCGTTACCCACGACATTAAACTCATGCGGGATGTGTCCGACCGCGTGGCGCTGCTCAAAGAAGGCGCCATCTCTTTCGTCGGCACCAGGGATGAAATTTCGGCGGATACACTTGAATTTCTGTATGAAACACGAGGCGAATATGACTTATAAAAAAATGACCTATATTTCCGGGGTGATTATATTTATCAGCGCGGTGACTTTTTTGACCGCCGTGTTGTGGTTGTCGGGACAGCGCATCATCTCGGCCAGCGAGTACCGCGTCTTTTTCAAATTCCCCGACGTCGTTGGCCTGCGCGACCGCTCGCAGGTGTTCCTGCGCGGTTACCGCGTCGGCTGGACCAAGGGTGTGACCTTTGAAAAGGACGGCGTGGTGGTGCGCGTGGATATCAAGCGCCGGTTTCGTATCCCCATCGATTCTCAGATAGAAATCAACACCCTTAATTTAATCGGCGAAAAAGCCATCACCATCACACCGGGCCAATCGGAAGAATTTTTGCCCGCCGAAGGGCGAATGCAAGGTGAAAACAAAGATGTGATGGTGGTAGCCAAGGGTATCCTCATGGACGTCAAAAGAAGGCTGGAGGAAGGGGAATTCGATAAACGCGTGAACGAGTTCGGCTCATCTATTAAAACCATGTATTCCCTCATCAATAAAGTGGACAACAAGATTGATAGAGTCGACGTCGACATGTATAACCGGCAAATATTGGAATTGGGCGAAGCGGCGCGCAGCATCCGCGTGATGGCCGATAATGCCGATAAGGAAGTCAATGACTTTGCCCGTCAGGGCACGGCCAGTATGAAACAGGTGGAGGAGGCGTCGCAAAAGATCGCCGAACTTTCGGTGCAGCTGAATGAAATCGCCATGCGCCTGAATAAAGGCGAGGGATCCATGGGCGAGTTTATGCAGAACAAGGAATATATTCAGAACCTGAATACCACCGTTATCGAGTTGCGGCTGCTGATTGAGGATATCAAAAAGAATCCCGGCAAGTACGTCAGTGTGTCGGTGTTCTAGCAGGGGGGTGGAAATGGATAGCCCCAGGCTGTTGCCGCGTTTTTTGCGGCAACTCCGTGCCTCTCAGGCTAAAAAAATCAAACATATGAGAAACACCCGGGGTTGATTGAATGTATTCAAACCTCGATAAATCTTCACGGTTTATTGGACAACGCCGGAGGCGTGAAATATTTATAGATTTTAAAACCAACAAAGATCAAACCCCGTCAGGGGTGATATGATCATTCTTTCCCGTTTTCAATCCGTTCTGCTTTAGCCGACTCGTCCGCATCGACATCATTACCGCCGTGTTTGGTGTCGATAAATTCCAGCGCATCGCCTTTTTTGCGCACGCGAATGCTGCTGCCGTCGTTAAAGTGCCCTTTGAGCAACTCCTCGGCGATGGGGTCTTCGACGAATTTCTGGATGGTCCGTTTCAACGGCCTGGCGCCGAACTGCGGATCAAAGCCGTGATCGGCGATGAATTCCTTGGCGCCTTTTGACAGTTCAATATTGATGTTGCGATCCGAGACTTTCGAGAGCATCTCGGAGATGACGATGTCGATAATATCCAGCATATCGTTGCGATTGAGCTGTCGAAAGACAACAATATCGTCGACGCGATTGAGAAATTCGGGATTAAAGATGTGTTTTACCTGCTCGGTCAGGCTCTGGCGCATGGTCTCGTAATCCGAATCTTCACCGGATTTGGCAAAACCGATGCCGCCGCCCTTGCTGATCTGACGCGCGCCGATGTTGCTGGTCATGATCAACACGGTATTTTTAAAGTCGACCTTGCGCCCCAATCCGTCGGTTACATGGCCGTCATCAAGAATCTGCAGCAGGATGTTAAAGACGTCCGGATGCGCTTTTTCAATTTCATCGAAAAGCACGACGGCGTACGGATGGCGGCGAACTTTTTCGGTCAGCTGTCCGCCTTCTTCGTACCCGACATATCCCGGCGGTGCGCCGGTCAGACGCGATACCGCAAACTTTTCCATGAATTCCGACATATCGATACGAATGAGGGCGTCCTCATTTTCGAACAGATATTTTGCCAGCTCCTTGGCCAGCTGCGTCTTTCCCACGCCGGTGGGGCCGAGGAAGATAAACGAGCCAATGGGTCGGTTGGGATCCTTTAATCCCGCACGGGTGCGCTGGATGGCGCGGCTGAGAATATCGATGACGCGATCCTGGCCGACGATGCGCATTTTCAAGGCCTGACTCATGGTTAACAGCCGGTCGGATTCGGACTGCGCCACACGCCTCACCGGTATGCCGGTCATCATGGCCACCACTTCGGCCACATCCTCTTCGCCTACGCTTGCAAAGGAGGATTCCTGCTCATCGTTCCACCGTTTTTTGCTGGAATCCAGGTCCTTAAGCAGCGTTTTCTCGCGATCGCGCAGTATGGCGGCTTTTTCGAAATTCTGCGAACGCACCACCACATCTTTTTCCATCCGCACTTTTTTAATCTGATCTTCCAATTCGCTGATATCTTTGGGAACCACGATATTCGCCAGGTGGACGCGGGCGCCCGTCTCATCCATCACATCGATGGCTTTGTCGGGTTGATAACGGTCGGTAACATAGCGATCGGAGAGTTTGACGATGTTGCGGATGGCTGCGTCATCAAAGCGCACTCGATGATGACTTTCATAACGACTCTGTAATCCGCGGATAATTGCAAACGTTTCATCTAAATTGGGTGGATCCACCATAACTTTCTGAAACCGCCGCTCCAGCGCGCCGTCTTTTTCGATGTATTGACGGTATTCATCTAACGTCGTTGCCCCGATGCATTGCAGTTCACCGCGCGAGAGGGCCGGCTTGAACATGTTGGAGGCATCCAGGGAACCGCTGGCGCCGCCGGCGCCGACGATGGTATGCAGCTCATCAATGAATAAAATAATATCGCGGGTCTTGACCAATTCGTTCATAATGGCTTTCATACGTTCTTCGAATTGGCCTCGATATTTGGTGCCGGCAACGATGGAACCCAGATCCAGGGTGATGACGCGTTTGTTGTGCAGGATACGCGGCACTTTTTTTTCGATGATGCGCAGGGCCAGCCCTTCGGCAATAGCGGTTTTGCCGACGCCGGGCTCACCGATGAGCACCGGATTGTTCTTTTTACGCCGGCTGAGGATTTGCGCGACACGCTGAATTTCTTTCTCGCGGCCGATGATCGGGTCCAGTTCCCCCTTGCGCGCCATCTCAGTCAGATCGCGGCCAAAATGATCCAGAGCAGGCGTTTGCGATTTGGGTTGCGGCGACTCGGAGGCGACCGGACCGGCTGAACTGCCCTGTAAAATTCGCATCAGCTCTTCCGCCACTGCTTCATAGGTCACGCCGAAACTTTTTAATATCTGTGCCGCCAGCCCCTCTTTTTCCTTCACCAGGGCGAGCAGCAGATGCTCTGTGCCGATGATATCCGATTTATGACGATCGGCCTCCATGTAGGCGCTCTTGAGAATTTTTTCAGCGCGCTTGGTGAAAGGGATGTTGCCCACGGTCATAGTATCTCCGGATACCCGGCCGGCATCTTCAACCGCGCTTTTTATATCTTCAAGATCGCATCCCAGGGCATGCAAAATTTCAATGGCGACACCCTCCCCTTCCCGGATGAGTCCTAACAAAAGGTGCTCGGTGCCGATATAGTCGTGTCCGAGGCGCAAAGCCTCATCGCGTGCAAATTGAATGACCATTTGAACACGACTGGAAAAGTTATTTTTCATAGGTTACTCCACTCACGGTATCAAGCTTTTGCAGAATCACACTGTCTGCCGGTTAATTGCTAACTGTGTTTTTTCTCTAATCATTTCATTCAGGTGTTCGGAACCGGGCTAATTCGATTGAAAAAGCGATTAGCTTTGAGACAGGTGTCCGTTAATAATGACAGTCCTCCTCGTATTTTAATCAGAAACAGATATTGTAAGTATAATGAAATCAGATAAAAACAGCAATATTCTTTGTTGAGATGATCAACTCGTTGTAATGTTTCTCAAATACTGTGCCATACCTCTTAAAGATAATGAACTCTGATGAATTTGTCAATTTTTTAATTTCATACCCCGGTAAAACAACACAGGCTCGAAAACCGCGTTCCTGTTCGGCTGAACAATCGGCTGCCGTTCTATTCATCCGTGTCTCTGAACATCACTCTGCGAATGTCGGCTCATGTGTACCGGTGTTTCCTGATCAGCTGACAGGCGCTCAGCGCTGGGGTTTCCGATTACGCAAGATTTTGCCGTCGTAAAGTTCGACGACGCGATCGGAGCGTTCGGCCAGATCGCGGTTATGCGTCACGACGATGAGCGTCTGTTTCAATTCGCGGCTGAGCTGCCACAACAGATCATGCAACGATTCCGCCGATTGCATGTCCAGGTTGCCGGAAGGTTCATCTGCCAGCAGCAGGCGAGGATGATTGACCAGCGCCCGGGCAACAGCCACACGCTGCTGTTCGCCTCCGGATAACTCCCGCGGTCGATGGTGGGCGCGTTGTGCTAGGCCCACGAGAGACAATAATTCATGGCCTCTTTGCATAAAGGCCGTTCGTTCCTCTCCGCCGATCATCGCCGGCATGATAATGTTTTCGAGGGCGGAAAATTCCGGCAGCAGATGATGGAACTGGAAGACGAATCCGATGGTCTTGTTGCGATAGGAGGCCAGCTTGTTAAAGTCGAAACGAAAAATATTCTCACCGTCGATCTCGACGCCGCCCTGGTTGGGGCGGTCCAGAGCGCCTATGAGATGCAACAGCGTGCTTTTGCCGACACCGGAAGGCCCTACGATGGCGATGATTTGCCCTTCTTCCACCTCAAAATCGATACCCTTGAGTACCGGGAGCCAGGCCGACCGTCCGGTAGGATAACGCTTATGCAGGTCAATGACTTTTAAAATTTTATCACTCATATCGCAAGGCTTCAACAGGGTCCAATTTGGCAGCATGCGCCGCCGGATAAACCGAAGCGACAAAGGTAATTAAAAGCGCCGCGGCGCTGATCATGGCGAAATCGCTCCATTTCATCAACACCGGCAGCCAGCTGATGATATATACGTCCGAAGGCAATGCAAACCATTTGTAGGTCTGTTGAGCCCAGCACAGGGCGAATCCGATGACGTTGCCGAGCAACGTACCGACGATGCCGACAAAGAGCCCTTCAAAGGTGAAAATAAGACGGATACTGGAACCGGTAGCGCCCATGGATTTTAGAATGCCGATTTCTTTGGTTTTTTCCATGGTGACCATAATCAGCGTGCTGACAATATTAAAGGCGGCCACCATGATGATCAGGCTAAGAATAACGAAAGCCGCCCATTTTTCAATTTTCATCCAGGCAAAAAGGTTCGGGTTCATATCCTGCCAGGTGATGGCGCGATAGGGATATCCCACACGACTGGTGATCAGATCGGCCACGGTGGCGGCGTTTTCATAATTGTCCAAACGCAACTCCAAGCCCGAGACTTTGTCGCCCATCCTGAACAGTTTTTGCGCCGACTCGATGGAGATATAGGCAAAATTATCGTCAATTTCATACAGTCCGGTTTCAAAATAACCGGTGACGCGGAACTGCATCATCATCGGCATCTGGCCGAACTGGGTCACACCGGAAAAACTGGCGATGGTGACTTTATCGCCCAGGGTGACGATCAGTTTATCGGCCAGGTTAAAGCCGAGAATGATGCCCGGCATCGTCGCTTCACCTTCGACGGGCACCGGTCCGACATCCAGTTCGCCGAAATTGATGTTTTTACCGATATCCGTCACCTCAACCGCCGAAACCGGATCGATGCCGCGCACCAGCACACCCGTGGTGGATTCGCGCGAGCGGATCAGCCCTTTATTGAAAATATAGGGCGACCAGGCCTGAACATGGGGCAGATTTTTGAGCTGGTCGGCCAGATTCTGGACATTTTCAACGCCGCGGTCATGAAACGTGCGCACATGAACATGGGCATCCACGCCGATAAAGCGCGAGCGCACTTCTTTTTCAAAACCGTTCATCACCGAGAGCACGATGATCAGGGCGGCTACGCCGATCACCACGCCCGCCACCGATATATAGGTGATGAGGGAGATGAATCCGGTCTTGCGTTTGGATTTCAGGTAACGCAGGGCGATAAAAAGTTCGTAACTCATGGCGCTTCTTTGTCTTTGTTCATTGGTACAAATATTTTGTTGGATTGTCTTTTAGTCTCTGCGTAACTGCTTTGTAATGCTATTAAAAGTTGTAGTCTATTTTTCGGATTCGGTGTCAACCCGCGGACTGAATTGAAAATGTGCCGCCTGTAGGATTATTTTATTATCCTGCGGGCACCGAATCGGTGTATTTACTTTTCCGGCCGCATGGTCGGGAAAAAGATGACGTCGCGAATGGAGGCGGCATCGGTCAGGAACATGACCAGGCGATCGATGCCCATGCCCAGCCCTGCGGTCGGCGGCATGCCGATTTCCAGGGCATGGATAAAATCTTCATCCAGCATCTGTGCCTCTTCATCGCCCGCTTCCTTCAGTGTCATCTGCTGTTCAAACCGTTGGCGCTGATCGATGGGATCGTTCAATTCAGAAAAGGCGTTGCTGATTTCGCGGCCGGCGACAAAGGATTCGAACCGCTCCACCAATCTGTCGTCATTACGGTGCCGTTTGGCCAGCGGTGATAACTCTACCGGATAATCGCATAAAAAAGTCGGTTGAACCAGATTGGGTTCGACTTTATTTTTGACGATCTCATCGAGTATTTTGCCGCCGTCCCAGAACGACTCGATTTCCACCTGCAGCGTTTTAGCCGCCCGGCGCAGTTCATCGCGACTCTTAGCGTAGAGATCCAGACCGGTGTACTGGCGGATGGCTTCGAACATGGGCAGCCGCGGCCACGGCGCCTTAAAGTCGATCTCCTGACCCTGATAGGTGACGCTTGTGGTCCCCAAAACCTCCTGACAGATAAAATTGACCATCTCTTCCACCAGGTCCATCATAAAATGGTAGTCTTTATAGGCGACGTAGAGTTCCATCATGGTGAATTCCGGATTGTGGGTGCGGTCGATGCCCTCATTGCGAAAATCCTTGCTGATCTCATACACGCCTTCATACCCGCCGACGATGAGGCGTTTCAGATAGAGCTCATCGGCGATGCGCAGATAGAGGGTCATATCGAGGGTATTATGATGCGTGGTGAAGGGCCGAGCGGCGGCGCCCCCATACAGCGGTTGCAGCACGGGCGTTTCCACCTCGAGGTAGCCGCGCTCATCCAGATACCTTCGCATGGCGGAAATGATGCGCGATCGTGTAATAAAGATTTCTTTGACTTGGCTATTGACCAGCAAGTCGATGTAGCGCTGGCGATAGCGCAATTCGGTGTCGGCAAAGGCATCATAGGTGATTTTTCGCCCGTCTTCGACGCGTTCCTTGACGATGGGCAGGGGGTGCAAGTTTTTGCTCAACAATTCCACTTCATCGGCCAGTACGGTTATTTCGCCGGCGTGGGTTTTGAATACAGTGCCTTTCACACCGATGATGTCGCCGATATCCAGTAATCCGAAAACCGCAAAAGATTTTTCACCGACCCGGTCCAGGCGTACGTAAATTTGGATGCGACCGGATACATCCATGATATGAGCAAAACTGGCCTTACCCATCCGGCGAAGCGACATGATGCGGCCGGCGATGGTAACCGTCTTATTTTCAAATGATTCGAACTGTTCGAGTATGGTTAGGGCGCTGGCGCTGCGATCAAAAGAATAGGTGAAAGGGTTAACACCCATCTCCTGCAGCTTTGCCAGTTTGGCGCGTCGCGCCTTCATTACTTCGTTCAGATCTTCAATGTGTTCTTCGCTCATATACCCTCAGATGCAACGATAGATGTTTTTATTGGTCTCACAAATCTTTGAATCCATATTCGTTGTTAACACGCCAACTAAAGTAAAGATATGCCGGTCACAGGATTATCTCATTAACCTGCAGACACCGAATCGGGGCAAGTTTATCGCCTTCATATCACGCGGATCAGCGCTGTTTCTTATCTTTTATTTTTGAATATATATCCTGGGCACCCGTTTCGAAATCCAGCACGTCACTTCGTATGGAATGGTATCCAGCTTGTCGCAAATGGACTGTACGCTTATTTGTTCCTGTCCCTGCCGGCCGAACAGCACCGCTTCTTCGCCGATGCGGATGGTATGATCTTCCCCGACATCGGCCATGATCAAATCCATACAGACGCGGCCGACGACCGGATAACGCCGGCCGCGGATGAGCACCTGGCCGCGTTCAGAGAGCAGGCGGTTATAGCCGTCGGCATAGCCCACCGGCAGCGTGACGATGCGGGTATCGACGCGGGCGATAAATTTACGGCCGTAACTGACACTTTCGCCGCGCCCGATTGTTTTAACGTGGAGCACGCGCGTCTTAAAAGTCATGGCCGGCTGCAACGCTATACTTTCCGTGGTCTCCTTTGATGGATAATATCCGTACATCATCACGCCCGGTCGCACGAGATCGAAATAACTTTCCGGCATATCCAGAATGGCGCCGCTGTTGGCTGCGTGTACTATTGGAGCTTTGATACCCCTGCTTTTGAGTTCTTTCAACACCTGATTAAAACGCGCAAGCTGCAAACAGGCAAAACTCTTATCCATCATATCCGAAGTGGCAAAATGGGTGTAGACACCGTTCAATTGCACTGCTTCGGAGCGCGCGATATGCTCGAAAAAGGGCAAGCAATGCTGCCAATGGATGCCGACGCGCCCCATACCGGTGTCGATTTTCACCTGTACCTTGGCGGGGCGGTTGGCCCTTTTGGCCGCGCCTTCCAGCGCTTGCAGGGATTTCTTGTCGTACACGGTTGCTTCCAGTTGGTGGTCGACGAACAGCTGTGCTTCTTTGGTATAACTGCCGCCAAAAATCAGGATGGGCGCATCGATGCCGGCCTGACGCAGCTGTACCCCCTCGTCCACTAGGGCCACGCCAAGATAGCGCGCGCCTTTTCCAAGCGCCAAACGGCTTACCTCAAGGGCGCCGTGGCCATAGGCGTCGGCTTTGACCACCGCCATGATATCGGCCGGCGACACTTTTTTTCGGATACCTTCCAGATTGAAGGCAACGGCATCGAGATCTATTTCAGCTACAGTAGGGCGCATAGGTTTCGTCCGTTATTTTTTTGTCTCCACGCCCTCATGCTGCAGTAAATAGGCCCGAATGAAATCATCCAGATCACCGTCCATTACAGCCGTAACATTGCTGGTCTCATAATTGGTTCGGTGGTCTTTGACCATGTTGTAGGGATGAAAAACATAAGAGCGAATCTGACTGCCCCAGCCGATATCGCGCTTGGTGCTCTCCAGCTTGGCCAGTCTGGCTTCCTCCTCATCCATCTTCATCTTGTAGAGCTTTGAAAGCAAAATTTTCATCGCCGATTCTTTATTGCGATGCTGCGAACGCTCGTTCTGGCATTGCACCACGATACCCGTCGGTATGTGGGTGATGCGTATGGCGGAGCTGGTTTTATTGACGTGTTGCCCCCCGGCGCCGCTGGAGCGGAAGGTGTCGATGCGCAGGTCCTTCTCATCCAAATCCACCTCGATAGCGTTATCGACTTCGGGATAGACGAACACCGAGGCGAACGACGTATGTCGCCTTTTATTGGCGTCAAAGGGTGAGATGCGCACCAGGCGGTGTACGCCCGCCTCCGCCTTGAGATATCCGTAGGCGTAGGAGCCGGTTACTTCAATGGTAACGCTTTTGATGCCGGCTTCTTCGCCGTCCAGCAGATCGAGGACGTCGGATTGAAAGCCGCTGCGTTCGATCCAGCGCAGATACATGCGCATGAGCATCTGTGCCCAATCCTGCGATTCGGTGCCGCCGGCGCCGGGATGAATGGTCAAAATGGCGTTTTTTTCGTCATGATCGCCGCCGAGCATCTTGCGGAATTCGAGGTCGGAAATTTCTTTTTCCAATCCATCTACATCGTGCTGTATTTCATCCATCAGGCTGGCGTCGTTTTCGCTCTCGGCCAATTCAACCAGTTCACTCAGTTCACCACATTTTTTGTCCAGATTCTGCCAGGCGTCGATCCATTCACGCCGGACGGCAATGTCGCGCATGACCTGTTGCGCCGCTTCGTTGTTATCCCAAAAACCGGGCTGGTGCACTTTATCTTCCAGCGCCTTCTTTTCTTTTACTTTGACGTCAATGTCAAAGAGACCTCCGTAAAGAGGCAATCCGATCTTTATAGTCGATCAATGTTGTTTTTACGTCTTCGTACATGATTGCAAACCTGCAAATTGTTCTATTGGGTTGAATGGTTCGAGATTAGAAAATCAAAGAGCGAACCATTACAGCCGATCGGGATTCATTCCGTTTTTTCGAATTGATTCTAATTGCAAACTTTTAATATACAAGATATATGTAAAATAAGCAAGGCTTATAAAATCATGGGTGTTTCTGATCTCCGGCGTCTTCTGAATTCAATGGTAACCAGCGTACTGGACTGACAATGTACCACTCACAGGGATACAGCATTGACCTGTAGGCGCCGAATCGGTGTTCTTCGCAGGATACCCTCCCGCTTTTATTTTTCCTGCAACAGGATTACTTTTTTTTCCAGGGCGGAAATTTTTAACGCCAGTTTCAGCAGGAACAGTAACAGACATACCCATATGATCGTGTAAGCGGCAAATAAAAAATGAAGAGGTTGCATAGAATTCTCCCGTCATTGATGCTGTATTTGAGCTATCTTGCTCTGCAGGGTTTTGAGGTCGTAATACATTGTTAACAGGGTCATGTAGAGAAACGTAAACGCCGCCAGACTCACTATCAGCGTAACCAACATTTCGGGCGCCAGGCCGCTGTCCTGACCCCCGGCGATGACCGGGCTCGGGTGCAGGGTGCGCCACCAGCGGATGGACATGTAGACAATAGGCACGTCGATAAAGCCGATGATGCCGAAAACGGCGGCAAAACGAGCGCCGCGTTCCTGATCGGTGGCATAACTGCGGATCATCAGGTAAGCGATATAGACCAGCCACAGCACGAACGAGGTGGTGAGGCGAGCGTCCCAGGTCCAGTAGACATTCCAAACCGGTTTGGCCCAGAGCGGTCCGGTAAGGAGGACGATGGTGATGAACAGCACGCCGATTTCCGCCGAGCAGGCCGCCAAACGGTCCCACCTCGCCTTGCCGGTGCGCAAAAAAGCGATGCCGGCGATGCATACCACCATGAAGGCCAGAAAGGAAATCCATGCCGACGGAACATGAAAATAGAAAATCCGCTGTACCTCGCCCATCGTGCGCTCGGTCGGCGCGTAGATGAAAACCATATATAGTGCCCATTCGACCACAATAAAGGTGAGGGCGATCATCATCAAGTAGTGGCTTTTCAGGGATTTGAACATAT
>JAFGSU010000209.1 GCA_016934435.1 Candidatus Zhuqueibacterota bacterium
AAAATAAAGAAAACAACAGTGAAAAACAAGGATATTTTGAGTGAAAAACGATAATTAACGATACAAAATTAGTTTGCACTAAAGATGGCGGAAAATTAATGTTATTACGTTATTTATGATTTTTTTTAGGAGGATGAAAAAGGCCTGTCATTGCGAGTTGGATATGGCAAAACTGCCATTATTCACAAAAGGACATAAAAAAGAATGTCATTGCGAGTTGGGTATGGCAAAACTGCCATTATTCACAAAAGGACATAAAAAAGAATGTCATTGCGAACGGAGGAACAGGTCATGAAAAAGGGCAGCAGCCGCCATGGAGTGAAGCAATCTCCGCCATGTCCTTAGAATCGATCGCCTAGGGAATGCCTTCCCTGGGCGGAACCATAACTTTGGTTCTCTGCCCTAATATTCCGCGCCGACGAATCCGGCCGGGGATAAGTCTTTGGACGATCAAAATAGCTTGGACGCTTCGCATCATCTCAATCATTACAGCATCGCATCGGGGTTATACACAAATTTTACCGCAGCGGTGGTGCTGATAATATTTCGTCCCTGACGGGACTGGAGTTTATGTGTATACTAAAAACCCATGGATGTCCTAAAAATGAAAAATGAAACACAGAACCTTTCCGGAAATTTATATAACCTTAAAAATTATGACAAGGCATTTTTGTGGCTCAGCTTCCGGGAAGGTTGAAAACGCTCTTGGAAATCTATATTGACGCTTAAACCTGACGATGCGTGACACAGCCGCCTCATGCCTCCGCAGTCCACATAGTGATGCGGACATTTTACGATACGGCAGAGTGCGGACAGGAATGTCCGCACTCCGATGCTTGTTTTACATCTCAATGCAACAAATACATCTTGCGCACTTGAACGAACTGATCGGTCTTTAAGCGATACAAATAAATACCGCCGGCAACCCGTTGCCCGAAACGATCACAGCCGTTCCAGAATATCGTATGATACCCCGCCGGCATCCTGGCATCCACCAGCCGGATTACCTCCTGGCCGAGGATGTTGTAAATCGACAGAACAACCTGCGCGTTCACCGGCAAATCGTACTGAATGCGCGTGCCGGGATTGAAGGGATTGGGATAATTCTGCAGCAACGCATACTGCTCCGGAATCAGCGGCGTTTCTTCAGCCGGCCGCACCGCGGTGGGAATCTGGATTTCGCCCACTCGGAACGAACCGTTGGTGGTGCGCACATCATACTCTTTTTCCTCTCCCTGGAATTTAAAATTTTCGAACAACAGCTTTGTGCTCTGGCCCATCTTGCCCCTCACCTGAAACAGCATATTGAGCAGAATGCCGCGACCATTTAGCGGCGGTCCCTCGCCTCTAATTTGCACCTTGCTTGCCTCCACCTGATCCAGTTGTACCTGCCATTTTTCAGCCAACAAAGTGCCCCTGAGCGGCAATTCTTTGGTCGGACGCAGCACGTCAGGGTCAAATGAAATTTCGGCAGCAAGATTCCGAATACCACGGCCGAACACATCAGGATTGAGGTGAATGGGGATCAGGACATGTCCATCCCCCGGTGCGATCAGATGCGGCAGGGTGACAAAGATGGCTAACTTTTCCGGATCCTTTTTAAAAAATGTGGAAGCCATATTAAAGCGTGTGAACGGGATTTGTTCTCGCGTCACGCCATCGGCCAGAGTTTCCACTGTATAGCTGCCTTCAGCGCAGGTATTGTCGAAATAGCAGGCATAGGCGCCGTCGCGCGGCAAACCGTCGCCGTGCTCGCCGTCATCATAGAGCTTGACGTTAACATACTCATTATTCGGCAATCCGATTCTGCCCTCGACGTTGGCGCCCAGTATGGGTTCACCCATCTGAATCAGCCGCAACATGATCAACATCGGCCGGCAGATGCCTCGATTTAATACGGTCAAAATCCCTTTTAAAGAAGAATAGGCCGAAGCAGAAATATAATATTTTCGCCCGGTTCCGGTTCCTACCATGTGCCACTCCCCTTTTTCCGGCTTGCGCACTGAATAGGAACAAACCGACTTGCCTTCGACATAGTCAATATTCGGATTAGTAGCTGCCTCAGCCGGATCGATCTTTTTGTTGGATGGCGTAAATAACAATAAGCTATAAGTGCCTTTGGGATCCTCGCCGAGAAAGCTAAAGCGCATCTCATGCACCGACTCATCCACCAGGATGGGTTCGTCAAATTTTTCCTTGAAGGGTTTGGCGAAAAGCTGAGAGGTTTGCCGGTTGGATGATTTATTCAGCGAATGCTGATAAGCTTTAATGATCTCCATGCCGCCGGTTGAGAGCAGATCGTCGTTTTGCACCGGTTTTTGCATTAGAGCATCGGCGCCGGCAAAGAGGTAAATACCGCCGGTTTGCGATGCGATCCACTGCAGCGAATCCTCGTCCACCGTTTCACCGGCTGTGCCGAATCCGATGGTATAGACATCGGTGTTTCCGGGTATGGTTGGGACCACGGTTTTAATCCACGGCGCCGTGTTGCTGAAACCGTCGGACATGAGGATGATGGCCTGGGGATAATTGGGCGAGGTGATGGTTTCCAGCTGGGTTTGGGCGTAATCCAGGCCGCCGCCGATGGAAGTTAGTCCGCGCCGGGTGATGGAATTGATAGCGGTTTCGGCATTGTCCTTGACGACGTCGCTGCTGACCACGATGGTGCCGCCGGCGGCCGGAAACAGCGGATCCATCCTATCGTCATAAATGGAGATGCCGAGATTATCGCCGATATTCATCAACCGCACCACCTGTGAGGCGGCATTCTTGAGTGCATCTAATTTGGTACTGGTCATGCTGCCGGAGCGGTCGATGGAGAGGGCCAGGTCAAGCGGCGTCGGCAGCAGGTCGGTGATAGCCCCGGTGCGCGCCATCAACATTTGCAGCGCCCGGTTGACGTTGAGCCGGCCGTAGCCTAATTCGACCGAATGGCCCGGTCGGCCGGCGTCGTGGTTATAATTGTATCCGCCCACTTTGTCAGCGCTCTGCTGCAGAATGTCCTGCAGTTCATCCGGACTGAGGCTGTCGTCGTAGGAGAGCAGCAACGCGGCGGCGCCGGCCACGTG
>JAFGSU010000210.1 GCA_016934435.1 Candidatus Zhuqueibacterota bacterium
AAATCGTTGTCGGCATCAATTTTCGCATCCACGATGGGCATGCAAACGGTGTAGGTTTTAGGATTCGGCACCACACGCGAAAAATCGTAGGCCGTGATACCGTTGTTGGTGACCATCTCGACCAGAGCATTATTGACACGGTCATAGGTCACCTGACCGGTGGCGTTCAGGTTGGTCTTGTTATCATACATCGGCGTCTTGGCCGGGATGATCATGTAAGAAGAACACAGGCTGTCACCCGCATCGCCCTGCAGCCAGACGACCGCTGTACCGGGATTAAATCCGTCGCAGGCGGCGATGAAACGATGCCACGTGCCGTCAATAGTTTCCACCGCAAAATAACTGCAGGTGGTACCGCCGACTTTTTCCCTTGAGAATTCATGGAGCACGGTGCCGTCGGTTTTAATGTAACGCGCTTTCGTACCCACGCCTTCGATGAACAGATAGGTCGTATCCACCGGGCTGATGGCATAGCGGGCGGCGCTTTTTTCGGGCAACGGAATATCCGCACCGCGCGTAAAAGTAGCGCCATCGGTGGTCTTGATGGTGAAGATTTTTTCGTTATCGGAACCGGAGACAAATACCGTAACGTTATTGCCCATGCCCGCGACACCGAGGGCGTCGCCGACACGGCCTTCGAGAACACCGTCGAACACCTTTACCGGCACAGCCGCTTCATTGGCCCAATGATAGAGTTTGAAATTTACGCCTGCAAGCGCCAGATTGCCGACAAAAATCTGACCGTCATCGGTCACCGCGCACATATTTACATGATAGGTGCCGCCGCCGATGCCGGTATTATCCAGCGTCCTGAGTTTTTCACCGGTATCGGCATTCAGAACAGTGATATACGAACCGCCGACGCGGCTGACGCTGATGAGATGATGCGTTTTCTTGTTATAGGCAATGGTTCGCACCTGATCTTTGTTGGTATCTTTATAGAACCACTCGGCGCTGTCCGCCTTTTGCCGCCAGAGCACCGGCCACAGTTCAAAACCATCGACCGAAACGCTCACCTCGAAAATGCCTGCGTCGGTGTTGAAGGAAATCGCATCGGCAAAGGCGCCTTCATCGATCGGCGTACAGCTCACGGTGACGACCAACGTATCGCCGACATTGAGGGTCAAGGCGGAATCCACATCGGTGTCAAAAATAGGCAGGTCGGTGGTTACCTCGGTGATTGCAAGCGGTGCTGTGCCGACATTGGTCACCCAGAAAGCCTGTTCGGCTGTGCTACGCAGCGGAATGTCGCCGAAATCGATCCCTCGGGTGGAAAAGACCGGTTCACCCATGGGGATACCGGCATGGGGCTCGATATTTTCAAAACTATACGCTGACAGGCCGTTATTGGTAGAAAGTTCGATGAGCTGATTATTCCACACCTCATACACGGCCTGAGCCGTGGCGTTGGCGTTGGCAGTGTTGGAATACCATGGCGTCCGCGGCCAGATCCAATCCGGATCGATATAGGCGCAGAGATTATCTCCATCTTCGCCCATCAGTTCGACAACCTGCACGCCGGGCGTCCAGCCATTGGCGATCATGAGGAATTTTCGTGCAATACCCGTCAACACCGACACTTCATAATATCGGGCCGAGACGCCGGATATCTGTTGTGTATCCAACTCCTGAAGAACCGTACCGTCGCGTTTGATGTAACGGATGGGTTTGGCCGGACCAGAAATAAAAAAGTACTGGTTACCTTTTACCGAGCTGATACCGTAACGTGCAGCGGATTTTTCCGGCAATGGAATTTCTCCGTTGCGGATGAACGCCTCGCTATCGGTGGTGGCAAAGATGAAAATCTTTTCATTATCCTGCCCGGAGGCATAGACCTCGACATTTTTACCGGTTCCGGAGCAATCCAGGGCGTCGCCGACGCGGCCTTCCAGCACACCATCGAATACCAGCACCGGCGCCGCATCCTCATTGCCCCAGTGATACAATTTATAGTTCACTCCGGGCAAGGCAAGATTACCGACGAAAATCTGGCCGTCGGCTGTGCAGGTCACCATATTCATGTGATAGGTGCCGCCGCTGATGCCGGCATTATTCAGGTCCTTAATAAAAGCGCCGGTCTCCGGATCAAACACCTTGATGAACGAACCACCTTTGCGCGAAGCCACAATCAAATGCCTGGTGGCTGGATTGTAGCTGATGGAACGAACCAGGTTATCGGTACCAAACCAGGCAGCCGTATCAGCCTTACTGCGCCAGGACAGCGGCCAGACAGCATACCCTGCGAATGGAAACACCGAAATGCTGTTATTGGTGGCCAGGAAGAAGATGCGGTTGCTGTCGGGCTCGACGATGACTTCGCCGACTCCGTTTACATTCGGATTGGTGCCCAAACCGGCGAAAACCGCATTTACTTTCGCATCCGGCAACGGGTCCATGATCTGCACCAGACGACCCATGGCCGAGACCTGATTGCCGTCGAATACGCCCATATACCAGTGGCCGAAAAACGGAAAAAGATGCATGGCGCACGATGCGGTGGAGATGACCGTAGTGCTGATCTCGGTTTGTTTGACGCCATTGTCGTACAGCGTCATCGCACTGCCCGGATATTTGAGCCAGTACAGATCAGGATCCACTACAAAAATATCGGTAGCGCGGCCGTTGTCGAACACTTTTTCCACGCTGAACTTGGCGCCATCCTGAGCGCCGAGGATGGTCACCTTGGAACCGGCATTGTTGCCGGAAATGTAGATTTTAGTGTTCAATCCTTCGCCGATGACGGTAAAGGCATCGCCGTAGCGGGTGGCGCCGGCGACAGTGGTGTCGGCAGCAACGGTGGGCGCTGCACTCTCATCCGCCCAGCGGTAAATTTTGAATCCATTGCCTACATTGAGGTTACAGGCATAGATCACACCGTCATCCGCCACACCCACTTTGTTGAGATGATAAGTGCCACCCAAAACGCCGGTCATATCCAGCTGACCGAGGCTGTCTCCAGTGGCCGCATCCAGTACGACGATACGGTGACCCAGCGTGCGGGTCGCCACCAGCAGGTGGTTGGTGGTTTTGTTGAGGGCGAAACTGCGGGTCATGTCATCCTTCTTGATAAAATTCTGATCCGCTTCGTCCCAGTTGATTTTCCACATGGCCGTTTTGGTCGTATCCACTGCGGCGAAACTCACCGCCACCGACAAAACGACGATGGAAAACAGTACCATGAACCTTCTCATATACGTCCTCCTTGTTTTATGAGATGTTTGCACCGGTTTCGGTGCGGTTGATTAGTTATTTTCACCTTATTTTTATCTTTCAAACCTTGGTAGAAATTAAACGTTTTCGATGCTACTAAGGTTGAAAAATAAGGTTATGAGCTGTTCTATCTTGTACTATTTTTATCTATATTTTGCGTATATCATGCTCTCATCCTGCGTTCATCCTATTCTTATTTTTCGTCCACTTTTTTTTGTGAAAGAACTTGATGGACGACCTCGTCCCATTGCTCTTATTTCAGCAAAGTGATTCTTATCGTCCTGGAAAAATACTCCGTAGATAGACAACAGACATAGACTCCGGCACAGAGTCCTTCTGCGTCAAACGTAACCGAATAAGAACCGGCTTGCTGAAATCCATCCTGCAGGAGGCGCACCTCGCGACCGACAAGATCATACAATTTCAGGCTGACCATTCCATCCCGCGCCAAGTGATAATCAATCGTCGTCACCGGGTTGAAGGGATTGGGATAATTCTGCAGCCGGGCAATCCTTTCCGGTCCGGCTTGCCCGGCCTGTGCAACCTCAGTCGGGATGCTTAGGTTGCGCCGGCTGCGGATCAACATGATGGCGTCGGCGAAGAGCAATTGGCTGCTGCCGATATTGTTGTTAGATAGTCGAGCAATTTTTTGCCCGCCACCGGCCTCAAAATAATAGTCGCCCAGTTTGAACCACCGGGCGGTTCCCAATGAATTTTGATCAACTAAGACCGTATCCACACTCTTATAGCTGTAGATCACAAAGGGCGCTTTTTGGGTGGCGTTCCAGTGATAAATATTGAATGTATATAATTCATACCAGCCCTGTTCCGGAATATTGGCATAATATTCGATCCACCTGTCACCGTCCTGCCTGCAGTAAAGATTACCGTCTTTAAATCCGGGGATTCCGTTATAAACGGTCCATCCTTCCGACCTGACCACGGCCGCGTCATCCTCGTTGATAATAATAGCCGGTTGCCGCCAGTCAGCCGGGCGATCCGGAACGGTTACTGGAGACTGGTAAACCGTCTGCTTGAGCTGCGGCAAATCATCGGCCAGGGTGTTGTAATACCAGATGACGTGTCCCGGCAGATTGTAATTGCGCGTAGTATTAATCATGGCGATGATTTCATCCGTCGGCACTAAATAATCGTTTGCAATGGAGCAAATACCCGGATAAAATTTGCTCAAATCGGTTATATACGAAATTTGCCGCTGCAACTCCGACACATAGACGGCGTTAGTCGGCCAGTACAGCTGAGTCGATACAAAATCGAGGTAACCCTCGTTGATCCACGACCGCCAGTCCTGGCAAAAATTAATGTAACCGTAACTGTACGCGATCGGCGCATTGCTGACAAAGACATCCGGATTTACGGCTTTGATCGAATCATAAAACGCGGCGACGAATTCGGTCAGCTTTTGCGCCCGCCAGCGCATCCATTCTGCATCACCGGAATAAGCAGGCGGGGCAGCGCCGTTGTGATTCTGTTGGTAGGCTGCCACCGTGGCCGGATCGTAGCCGCAATCCAGCTCCGGATAACGAATGCGATCCAGCTCGATACCATCGACGTCGTAATTGGCCGCCACCTCCTGACACAGATCGATTAAGAACTGCTGCGCCTCGGGATTGACATGGCTGAGCCATTTCCAGCGGTAGTCGCCGTTGAACAACACCGAGCCATCGCGATGCTGGGCAAACCATTCGGGATGCACTTGATACAGGTCGTCGTTGTTGTCATGGCAGGCGCTAAAGCCGTATTCGAACCAGGCCTCTACGTGCAGGCCGCAGCGGTGGCCTTCGGCGATCATGTCCGCTAATACATCCCTGCCGGCCGGAAGATTCGGATCGGTCCATTTGCCGGTCAGATCATGAAAAATTTTGCTGCGGAAATAGGGGTAGCCATAGCGCCAGACGTCCACATACACGGTATTGAGGTTGTGCGCGGCAATATCCTCCATCATCGCGGCGATAGTCTCTTTGGACGGCACCGATTGAAAGTTGCCGCCCCAGGCGATCCAGACGCCGCGCAGTTCAGGCTGCGCAACGGCATGAGTGGTTATGAGAAAGAACAGCACTAAAAATATTTTTTTCAAATTGACGAACCTTTTAAAAAGATCATATTGAATTCTATTCAGACCATCTGTTAATATATATGCAAACGTTCCCCGGCGGGCAGGAATGCCTGTGCTCCACTCGGAAGGCTGGTTTTCCAACCCGCCGCGTTATCAGTGCTCAATTATATACTGATCTCTCCAAATTTTAGTTTGAACAACAGGATTTATGCTTTCTCCACTACAGCATTGGCGGGCAGGAATGCCTGCCCTCCAGCCAGACAGCGGGTTTTCCAACCCGCTGACTGACGATTTCTCAACCCACGACACACCGCGCCTGTTCTAAAAGTGCGATGACAACCGTCGAATATTGTTAAGTGACGGCATGCCCCCTCATCCTGTCCTTCTCTCCGCCAAAAAATGGACGGACAGGCCCCTTTGAGAAACGGGGGAGAAGGCACTGATAACGTAGAATCTTTACATTTTTTGAACTTTGGACAACTTGGCTCCGATTAGTTCTGTAGAGTAGGACAAGGGCGCAGAGATTTTATAATCCTGATTCCCTTGAACCCTCGTCAAACCGTACATGAGGTTTTCCCTCATACG
>JAFGSU010000211.1 GCA_016934435.1 Candidatus Zhuqueibacterota bacterium
AATCAATTGCTACAGGGACGGTTCACCGTCGCCCTTTCCCCGGAGCCGGAGCGGTTCCCGGTGCAGCAGGGCGATGTGTTGGCGTTCACCGGCCAGAGTGGCATCGGTTCGCCGCACCTCCATTTCGAGATCCTCGACGCTGATGATCGACCGACCAATCCGCTGCTCAAACGATATGATCTGGTGGATACCATCACGCCGGTCATCAAAAGCCTGGCCGTGATACCGCTGTCGGCCACCTCGCGCGTGGACGGCGATGTGCAGCCCCTTTTGCTGAGGCCGGGTGCCATCCGGGCGGGAAAATTCGTCATTGATCAGGCCGTTGAAGTGAAAGGCCTGATCGGATTTGCCGTCAATGTGTACGATAAAATGGACGGCACCTGGAACGGTTTCGGCGTTTATCGACTCTCTCTGCATATCAATGAACAACCGGTGTTCACCTCGCAATGCGATTATTTCTCTTACCGGCAGAATCGCCAGGCCAATCTTGACCGCGACTATCGCCTGATGAAGCGCGGCCGGGGCCTGTACAATCGGTTGTTTCGCGATACGGGCAACGATCTGCCGTTTTATGGCAGCGATGAACCCTACTATGGCGTCGTGGCATTTGCCGAAGAAGTGGAAACGAGCATCTTCACCGGTTTACGGCGCTTTTTCGGATTGGAGGAGGAACGGCCTGCCGGTGTCATCGACCTGCCCGCCGGCGAGCATTCATTCGTCATTAAAGTGGAGGATTTTTTCGGCAACACCAGTTCTCTCAAAGGCAGCCTCATGGCGGTGCCCGGCGTCAGCGAAAAATCGCATCCAGGCGTCGCGCTAAAATCCAAGGGGGCGATGCCGCTGCGGCCGGAGATAGCCTGCGATTTTTATGACGATTACGTTCGCGTGCAGATCGTCTCATCCCTAATAAATGGCACCAAACCGGCGCTGGCGGCACATTATGATAACGGCTCCAGCGAACAGTTGTTTGTAAACACCATGGGGGAGGGCCGATATGTGGCCGGCTTGCCGTTATTCGATTGGCGTCCGGGTCCGGTGCTGCTGCAGGTCCTGCAGGAAGGCTCGGACGGAAAAATAAAACTGCTGGAACAGGAACTCCATTACACCCCCATCATGGCAAACCGGACCGGAACCGTTGTCAGCGAAAATGGCCTGTGCAAGGTGCAGTTCGGCAAGCGCTCGCTGTTCAAATCCATTTATGTGCGCATGCGCCCATTGAGCGCAGAAAGTATGACCGATGCGTTTATGATCGGCGACGCCTTTGAAATACAGCCAATCGATGTGCCGCTGCGCAGAGGCGTTCGAGTGTCCATGCGGATCAATCCGGCGGAGGCCGAGCATGTGGCGCTGTTCAGACGAAACAATAAAAACGGCTGGGAGTTCGCCGGTGATTCCCTGAACGCCATGGAGGGCTGGATGAGCGCTGTGACCGGCGAATTGGGCGTTTTTGCCCTCATCCGCGACGATGCGCCGCCGCTTATCAGCGGGCTGACACCGGCAAACGGGATGAGATTGAAGAACCGTCGGCCTATGATAAAAGCAAAACTCGTCGACACTTTATCCGATATCGGCCGCGAGGAGGATTGGGCGCTATTTTTAGACGGGGCGAAAATGATTGCCGAATACGATCCGGAATTGCACACGCTTTCCTATCAATCCGAAACGCCATTGAGCGTCGGTCTGCATAGCGTGCGCATCTGGGTGCGCGACCGCTGCGGCAATGAAGCGGAATCAAGGACCGCCTTTTACATTCAATAACGGATTTTTATGATACCTTTACGAGACGACAACCCCCGCCGACGGTTTCCATATATCACCTTTGGCATCATTATCGCCAATGTGATGGTTTTTATCTATCAACTCACTCTGCCGGCGGAGTTTGATAAAGCCTTTGTCATGCAGTACGGGGCTATCCCGGTGCAGATCAGTCACGGGCAAAATCTGTACAGCATCTTTTCTTCCATGTTTTTGCACGGGGGGTTGTTTCATATCGCCGGCAATATGCTCTATCTGTATATTTTCGGCGACAATATTGAATCGATCCTCGGCCATTTTCGCTATTTTATTTTTTATCTGGTCTGCGGGGTGCTGGCTTTTCTCAGCCATTACATCTTTATGCCGTTTTCGCCCATACCGATGATCGGCGCCAGCGGCGCCATCTCCGGTGTGCTCGGCGCCTATGCGCGGCGCTTTCCCAGGGCGCGGGTGATGGTGCTGGTACCGCTGTTCATCTGGATCTGGCGCGTGTTCCATATTCCGGCGGCCCTGGTGTTGGGATTCTGGTTCATCATGCAGCTGATGAGCGGATTCACCGCCGGCGCCGGCAGCGGCGTGGCCTGGTTTGCCCATATCGGCGGTTTTATAGCCGGGATTATTTTGATCAAGTCTTTTGACAGACGTCCGGTTACGGAGGTATGAAAATATATGGTAGTAAAATTGAAAAAAACACTTGTCATTATTAAACAATTCCTGTTGCACGATCTGTGGATTCTCGAACTGGAGCATTTGTCGCGCCTGACTGCGTTCATCTATCGCTCCTTAAGGCTTTTTTACCTTGTGGTACGAGAATTTATCAAAGATCAACTTCTGGTGCAGGCCGGCTCGCTGGTTTATTCGACCCTCTTCGCCATCGTGCCCTTTCTGGTGGTGATGTTTTATATCATGGAGGGATTCGGCCATCAGGAAATGCTGCAGCAAACCCTTCTTATTGCCATGCAGCCACTGGGCGAGAAAACCCTCAATACCATTGTGCCGAAAATCATGCAATTCGTGCAGAACACCAATCTGAAAACCATCGGCATCATCGGTTTTATTATTCTTATCATTACATTGATATCTATTTTGTTCACCATCGAGTTGTCTTTCAACCGGATTTGGTGCCGGATGTGCCGGCGCAACTGGCGGCGTCGGTTTTTGGCTTATCTCAGTTTAATCCTCATCGGACCGGTTCTGGTGGTGCTGATCATCGGTATGACCACTTTCTGGCAGAGCGCCGAATATGCGGAAACCATCAAGCAAATCCCGTTCATTCAGGAACTCTATCAGAAGCTATTCCCGCTGGTGTTGTCCTGGTTGGTGATTTTTCTCGTCATCCTGATCATGCCGAGCGCCAAGGTGCGGATCAGGTCGGCGCTTGTCGGCGCCGTGATCGGAGGTACCCTGTGGCATCTGGTCAATGTGCTCATCGCCCGTTTTATGGTTTCGGTCTATGAGAGCGGCACCCAGGCGGCCATTTACGCCGGATTCGCCGCCCTACCCCTGTTTCTCTTCTATATGTTTTTCGGCTGGAGTGCGGTGCTGTTGGCGTCGGAAATCTCCTATGCCCACCAGAATATCCGCAAGTTGGTGCTGGAAGAGAAATACAAAAGAATATCGTTCATCTATGAGGAGGGGCTGACCCTGCGCATTCTTTTGTTGATCACCCGGGCCGTGCAGCATGGACAGCGGCCGCCGAGTATCGAATCTTTATCCATGGCCATGGAAGTGCCGGAATCGGCCATTGATGAATTGCTCGAAATAATGATCGCCAAGGATATTGTTAAAACCATCGATGACGACACCACTCGCTATATTCTCGCGCGTGATCCGCAGGCGATTGCCATAAGCGAAATATTGCTGGCCCTGCGTCAAACAGAAGATGAATCTGTAAAACTGCTGCTGCCGCTGTCGGTAAAAATTGTGCAGCTGCAGAATGAAATAAACCAGGCCATCGAAGCGGTGGGTAAAGATAAGACCCTGGCTGATCTGGTTGAGCCGTAAAGACAAAATATAATTTCCCGAGGCTGATTCATTGGTTGCACCCTGTTCAGTGCCTGCAGGATAATTAAGCAATCATCACCGAGACCACCGCGCCCCGAATATAAAACGCCCGCAATCCCGGTTCTAATCCATCATCCATGCATTCAACCAGGACAGCAGGGGATACATGTTGCCGAAATGCTCCATGCAGATATCGACCAGGCGCGATGAAAAAAGAAAATCGCCTGCAGGCAGGACCGTTTGAGCGTAGAGGGTGTTATAGAGGAGAAAATTTGCTCGATCGGGAGGCGCCTCGTATCCGCGCGGCATTTTTTTATAGTGTTCC
>JAFGSU010000212.1 GCA_016934435.1 Candidatus Zhuqueibacterota bacterium
CGTATGAGGGAAAACCTCATGTACGGTTTGACGAGGGTTCAAGGGAATCAGGATTATAAAATCTCTGCGCCCTTGTCCTACTCTACACATATTATTAAGTGATTAAAAACTTGGAGCGAGGGCCGGGAAAGAGCTCATACAAAATTAACTTTTAAATATCACTCCTGTAATGTATATTTTAATGCCGGGAGTCATCCTGGCCCGACTGTTGCAGTATCCGGAGTGAGGAAAGGAGAGCCATTATGAAATTTTGCTTACGGTTTCTGATGATCGTTTTTTTTAGCGGATTTTATGTCCTTGGTCAGGTTAAAACCATCACTGTTGATGCCGGCAGTAACCTGGGACCGATCACCCTGCGCGTCGGCACCAATTGCGGGCCGTATTCTATGGACGGCCAGACCGATTATTCATCCGTATACAAAGACCTCGGCATCACCGCCATCCGCACGCATGATTATTACGGGCCATGCGACTGGCACGAGATTTTCCCAGACTGGGACGCCGACGTCAACCAGCCGTCGAGTTATCATTTCGCGACCTCGGATACCCGCATCCGGCAAATAGTAGAAAACGGTTTTGAGGTGCTGTTTCGCCTCGGCACCAGCTGGAAAGGCAATCGTCCCGGCTATATCAACGATCCGCCCGGCACCATTCGTGATGCCGCTGGTGTCGTTATCCATGCAGCTGATTCCACCGATTTTAAAAAATTCGCAGAGATTTGCAAACATATCGTCATGCACTACAATGAAGGCTGGGCCGACGGATATTATTACAGCATCAAACGCTGGGAAATCTGGAACGAGCCCTCTTTGCGTGAACAATTCTGGACCGGCACGCCGCCGCAGTTTTTCTGGATGTTTGAACGCGTGGCGAAAAAATTAAAAGCGCATGATCCGACGTTGTTGGTGGGCGGACCCGGCCAAGCCGGCCATACCACCGAAGCCTATCTCGACGGTTTGATTCGCTACTGCCGCGACCACAGCGTGCCGCTGGATTTTTACTCCTACCACAGCTATGGCGAGATGCAGCAGGACAGCAATCCGTGGAACATCGGCCGCAAAGCGGTGGAGAGCAGGCAGCTGCTGGACAGCTACGGCTTTACCCAGACGCAAATCTATTGTGATGAATGGAACGCCGGCCTCAATGTAAATTATTTCGGTCATACGGGTCGCGGCGCCGCTTTTTACGCGGCTGCCCTGACCTACATGGCCGCGAACGGCATCGCCGAATGCTATCAATATCGCGCCGACGATCATGGTTTAGGTCTGGTGGAACCGAATGGTGGATTGAAAAAAGCCGCCGCCTCGCTGCAGGCCTGGAAGGCTCTGACGCAGCTGGATCATCAGGTCGAGTGCTCCGGCGGCGATACCACCGGTTTTACCGCCATAGCCACGACGTCGCAAGACGGTGAAACCATGCGGTTGCTGATCGCCAATTATCCGCAGACGACGCAGGACGTCATGGTGAAAATAGCCAATCTGCCTTTTACACGGGGCAAACGCTGGCAGGTGGTACGCAAAACGATATCCGATACGCAGTGGCTGGCTACCATCGATTCCATTCGTGTTGTGCAGGCCAATCCGCTGGCGCTGCAATTCGAGATGATCCCGGGCTCGACGCAACTCATCGAATTGCGGCTCGATTCGTCGGATAGCCGCCCGCAACCGACCTTTGGTGACGTGCCGTATGGACCGCACGAGCGCAACGTGCTGGATTTCTGGCGGGCCAATTCTTTGGCTCCGACGCCTGTGGTGGTATTTATCCACGGCGGCGGATTCGTCTCCGGCGACAAATCCACGGTGGAACCCAAATATATCGAGCGTTGCCTGGAGAACGGCGTCTCGTTCGCCGCCATCAATTACCGGTTGCGCACCACGACGCGGCTGGACACCATCATGCGCGATTGCGGCCGCGCCATCCAGTTTTTGCGCGCACAGGCAACGGCATGGAATATCGATGTGTCAAAAATAGCGGCATACGGCGGATCGGCCGGCGGCGGCGCCTCGCTGTGGCTCGGCGTCCACGATGACCTGGTCGATCCCCTCAACGCCGATCCGGTGCTGCGGGAATCTTCACGCCTGGCCGCTGTGGGGCATCTGAACTCCCAGGCCACGTACGACTGCGCCCAATGGGCCGAGATCGTCGGCGTCGATCCCGGATGGATGGAGGCCATGGGATTCATCGATGATCTGGAATTTTACCACATTGAAGATCGCAGCCATTATTACGATCCGGAGATTGTGGCGCTGCGACAGGAGCTGGACACGCTGCCGATGATGGACGCCGGCGATCCGCCGATGTATCTGCACAATGTTGCCCCGAATACGCCGCCCGTCGACAAGAACCGCGTCATCCATCATCCGCGCCACGCCATGTGTGTAAAGACAAAATGCGACAGCATCGGCATCCCGGCGGTTTTGATCACGGCGGAAACCGCGCCGGAAGATTCCATGGATTTGATGGATTTTTTCTTTTCGCACCTTAAAACAGCCACCGGGATTGCAGCTTCGGTCGAACATTCGCAGGATGGTTACCGTTTGCTGGGCAACTATCCCAATCCTTTTAACAGTTGTACGCGGATTGCGTTTTATTTGGTACAGCCGGGCCGCGCGTTTCTGGAGGTGTTTAATCTGCGCGGCGAAAGGGTGGCTGTATTGCTCGATGGCCATTTCAATGCAGGTGGATACGAAATTCCCTTCGAGGCTGATCATCTGACCAGCGGCGTCTATTTTTATCGGCTCATGGCAGGCGGAAGGGTGGAGACGCAGGCGCTCATGCTGCTGCGATAAGGGGCGCTTATGATGTATTGAGGGTGGTGAGGTAAAACGGCAAGAATAATATAATGGCAAGCGAGCGTCTCGCGATGGAGTGCGGACATTCCTGTCCGCCGCGTTTTAATATGAGCATCCTAATTTATTCGCAGGCGCACCAAAGCATCGTCAGGGAAGAAGCCAGAGGATTTACGTCATTTACAGATACCATGGGCGCGATAGATAGCGCCGCCATTGCGCAAAGCTCCTTACATGATGACAGGGGGTATGGTGATAGAC
>JAFGSU010000023.1 GCA_016934435.1 Candidatus Zhuqueibacterota bacterium
CCCGGATTACCAAAAACCGGGCACCGGTCAGGGCAAAGGCGCCGGCAATAACGGCTTTGTCGATGAAAACGGCGACGGCATCAACGACAACGCCCCGGACGCCGACGGCGACGGCATCCCCAATGGCCAGGACCCGGACTATACGCCGGCCGGCGCCGGTCAGGGCAAAGGCAAGGGTAAAGGCTGGCACGGCTTTGTCGATGAAGACGGCGATGGCATAAACGATAATTTCCGCGATGCCGACAAGGACGGCATCCCAAACGGTCAGGACAGTGATTGGGTGCGGCCCATGGACGGCAGCGGCGCCAAGCAGGGTCGCGGCAGCCGCGGTAACACCGGATTCGGTAAAGGCAACCAGGGCGGAGGACGAGGCAATGCTCCGGCACAACCAAAGGGTCCCGGCAAGTAATTAAAGTAACTAATTAGTAGAAAATCGACAGGTACAACTTCCCCGAAACCAGTCCCTTCTCCTCCGTTGTTCAAGCAGCCCTTCAAACGGCTCGCGAGCGGAGGAGAGACAGGTTGAGGGGAGTCGTACTTAAAAAAAAATAATCAATTATCTTTATATCATTTTAACAATATCAGTGAATTTATTAAAAGGTCTCCCATGCGCAGTCTGGTTTTCATAATTCTTATCACTATCACGAGCACGATTCAGGGACAATGGTCTTTATCGGTCAACAGCGAAAACGGCTATTCCAATAACATATTTGCTAATTATCATCAGCTGTCGGATTATTTTTCTTCCCTGAGGCCCAAATTAACTCACGACTGGATCTCGGAAAATAGTGGCACGCGTCTGTATTATCAGGTCGATATGCACTTTTTCAAGCAATTCCGTGAACGTAACAGCCAAACTCACGAGATTGGATTCGATCATTATAAAATCTGGGGCGATCAGGGCAATCGTTTCGATTTCGGCGTGAATGCGGATAGGCGGTATCACAGTGACAGTTATCAATGGTATGAACAAAATCAATATCAGGTCTATGCTACTATAAAATATGTACCTCGAGCCGGCTGGTACACCTATTTCGGCGCCATGTGGTTATTGCGCGACTATCCGATGTTGCCTTCTTTTTCGCAGCAACGGTCGCAACTGTACGTTCGCAACAGCCTATTTTTCCCAACCAATACCACGCTGATTCTGGAGGCAGACCTCATGAGTAAAGCGTACACGTCAGCCACAACCGGCGGAATGGCAGATGACAGCCCGGAAGTGGTCAGCGCGGGCTCCGGCGCGAGTCGACAGGTTTTACTGCTCGCGCGTACCGCCCAATCCATTTCCAGCCGCATCGGCATCAGCGCCGAATATCAGCTTCGGCTCAACAGTGCCGGCAGTAATCGATATCTCAATAACGGCGACGGTTTCTATTATTCCGATGAAGAAATATTTGAGGATATGTTTGCCTATCACGGTTCGATGTGGACGGCAGGATACAATCAGCATTTACCGTGGTCCATGCGCATCAGCCTCAACGGAAGCCGCGAAATCCGCCAGTATGATGACCGGCCGGCTGCTGACTTACAGGGAGAACCGTTTGCGGATGGTCGTCTGCGCAGCGACCGGCGAACGATGGCATGGTTGACCTGGAGTAAACGATTGACGATCAAGAATGGCTGGTCGCCCTTGAATATCAGCCTGACCTATTCCTGGCTGGAAAACGATTCAAATGATCCCTTTTACAACTATAACAGTACCTATTGGGGTTTGCGTTTGGTGCATACGTTTTAAAAAGACTCCATTTCACGGCCATGCCGCCAACGTTTTGATTTCGGCGATCCTTCGATTGTCATTGATTCCAATAACCAGATTGTATAACGCGGGGAGGAATCGAAAAGAGCAAAAAATTATAAAGGTAAGGATATTTCTACCATTACACCGATTCGGTGTTTACAAATTAATTCGGTAATCCTGTAGGTGGCGTCTTATCATTTAAATTTTCCAGTTAACACCGAATCCAGTTATCAGAACTTTTTAACACCGTGATCCGGAACCAACCATTGAGACGGCTTAAATAATATTCTCATTATCTTTGTGACTTGGCGACCTTACATTAATCCGGTTCCCATATTTCTTCAACTTGTATCTTAGATGCCGTTCGCTCATACCCAGGGCTCGAGCCGCCCGGCTCTGGACACCATCGGCATTCTGCAGCGCTTCCACGATCAGACGTTTCTCAAAAGCTTCCACGCGCTCGGTAAACGACCGGTTCTGGTCCGTTTCTGGTGCATCTTCCAATGTTGTGGATAGCGGCAAATCTCCGGCGCCGATCCATTCATCACGACTCAGCACCACCGCCTGCTCCACTAAATGCTGTAATTCGCGCACATTGCCGGGGAAATCATATTTGATCAGAAAATCCATGGCCTCGCGGGTGAATCCTTTCATGCGCTTTTCATTTTCGCTCGCGAACATCTTGAGGAAATGCTCCGCTAACAGAGGGATATCTTTTTTGCGCTGACGCAGCGGCGGCAGCTCCACCCGCACTACATTCAAGCGATAATAGAGGTCCTCTCTAAAAGTCTTTTCCTTGATCATCGTTTCCAGGGGACGATTGGTAGCAGTGATGAGGCGTACATCCACGGGGATGGGCTGTGAAGCGCCGAGGCGTTCGAGCTGCCGCTCCTGCAGTACCCGCAGTAGTTTGGCCTGAACCGCCGGCGGGATATCACCGACCTCGTCGATGAATAGCGTGCCGCCATCGGCGGCTTCGAATCGGCCCTGTCGCATTTTATCGGCGCCGGTAAAGGCGCCTTTTTCATGTCCGAATAGCTCACTCTCGGCCAGCGTCTCCGGCAGGGCGGCTACGTTGACGGCGATAAATGGCTTTTGCGCCCGCGGGCTGGCAAGATGGATCGCCTTGGCCACCAGTTCTTTGCCGGTGCCGCTCTCCCCTAAAATCAACACCGTGGTGCGACTGGCCGCGGCTCTGGAGGCCACACTCAACGCTTTTTGCATCGATTCCGATTGGGTGATGATGCCGCCAAAGCGCAAACGCTCGCCAATAAGATGTCGCAGGCGCTCATTCTCGGCAATGAGCTGTTTGCGCTCCAGGGCTTTCGCAAGAACGAGTTCCATCTGCGCCAGATCGATGGGTTTGCTGACAAAATCGAGCGCCCCCTCCTTCATCGCCTCCACCGCCACCTCCAGGGTGCCGTACGCCGTCATGATGATGACGTCCAGATCGGGATTCAATTCCTTGACGGCGGATAATAATTGTGTCCCATCCATGCCCGGCATACGCCAATCGCTCAGCACCACATCAATGGTTTCCGCCTGTATCCTGGCCAGCGCCGCTTCGGCGGAATCGGACTGAAGGACAGTATAGCCCTTTTTAGTCAAAAATCCCGCCAGCGCCGTGCGCTGCGCCGCTTCATCGTCAACGATCAATATGGTATAGGCCATGAAAACACCTTTATGATTCTCCACTCGTTAATAGTATGAAAAGGTTGAAAAAACCATATCTTCTATTTACAATGAACCGGATCAAGTGAGGATTCTCAAACCGGTTTTCAATCCCCCCTGACCCCCCTTTGATAAAGGGGGGAACCGGACAAGTCCCCCTTTTCTAAAGGGGGATTCCGTCGGTGTATCAGATCGATCTTTTGGACAGGCCTGAGCCCGTTTACACCCCTAAGCAACAGGTAAAAATATGTCAAAGCGCGTCCCTTCACCCGGCTTGCTCTCCACGGTGATGTGTCCGTCGTGTTGCGAGACGATCTGCTGCACGATGCTCAACCCTAATCCGCTGCCGTCCTTGCGGGTGGTGAAATAGAGATTGAATATTTTGGACAGATTCTCCGGCGCGATGCCACTGCCGCTGTCTCGAATCTCCAATATAACATATCCCGCTTCGCTCCGGCAGCCGATCTCGATGTGATCATCGCGCGAACAGGCCGCAAGGCTGTTCTGCGCCAGATTGAGCAATGCCTGGGTCAATTTATCGCCATCGGCCTGGATCGCAGGCACCGGTTGACACTCAGCCGACAGCTTTACGCCTTTTTTTTCCGCTTCGCCCTGCATCAAACCGACCACGTGACTGACAACCTTTTCCAGGTCCACTACCGACTTTACTATTTTGGGCGGTCTAACAAACTGTAAAAACTGTTGCACGATATCATTGATGCGTCTGGTTTCGTTATAAAGCGCATCGGTTAGCTGTAGATATTCGCTCTCATCCGATTTCGGCGCGAATTCTTGATGCAATCTCTGCGAGATCATGCCGATGGCGTTCAATGGATTGCGAATCTCATGCGCCACACCCGAAGCTAAATGTCCCATGGCCGAAATCTGCTCCTGCCGTTTGATGTGTTCCTGCAGCCGCTGCTGTTCGGTGAGGTCTTTGATCATGGCGAAAATCGTATCAATGGCTCCGCTCTCATCGGCCAGCACCGTGACACTGGCCTGCACGAAAAGCTCTTTCTCGCGGACTATGATGGTTCTTGTAATATCGGAACGCGATTGGCCGTCCTGCAAGGCCTCGGTCAGCCAGGCGCAAACAGGCCGCAGGTTCTCGCAGGGCCTGCCAATGATCTCCTGCGCTTGAACATTGAACATGGTTTCCGCCATGTGGTTGAAGAGCAATATTTTTCCCTCGCGGTCCACAGCCACCACCGCTTCGTTCATTTCTCTCAGGATACCTGAGGCATAACTCTCTACGCGGCTCAATGTCTGTTGCAGCAAGCGATAGTTTTGCGCGCCGATGGAACCAATAGCCGAGAGTACACCCAGAACTAAAAGCAATAGTGAAGCTAAGGCAACCCGCAATTGTCCGCGATGCATGGCGGCATGCAGCGCAGCCGTACTCAGACCGATACGTAAAATCGCTGGCTTGGTTTCCAGTCGGGCGATTTGTATAATTTCGAAAACCTCCTCATGGTCGAATTCGGTGAATCTTGTTACCGGGGCATCACCGGCGAATCCCTGAGATAAAAACGTATCCGATTCCGGCGAACTCATGGATGTCACCCCTTGCGAAGCTAACAGAATGCCGGTGGAATCCTGCAGTACCGCATAGAGGACCTCCGGACTTTGTCCGACCAGTTTAATGAACGATCCGGCGCCGATGGCGCGCCTAAAAGCTAACATCTGTTCGGCATCGACGTTGACGACGATGGCGCCGCCGCGGCTGCGATGCTTGGCCACGGCGAAGCGTTCGCCGGCGCCGAACATGTGCTGCCGGAATCCAAGAATTAATTCGTCTGTGCTGTCCTGAAGCACCGACTGCAGGAGCATCCGCGGCGCCTGAATCGGCCCTCGCTCAGTTGCGCCCATATTGGAAGCGATCCTTCTTCCCCTGTCGTCGAATACATTGACGCGGAAAAGGTCGTTCTCCCGTGCAATCTCGGTCAACAGCTCATTATCCAGCGCCCCCTGCCGATCCAGTCGCTCCAGCAGCCGCGCGTTATCCAGCAGATTGTCCGCCAGCAGGTCCTCGACGTAGGTGAGCGACAGCGCGGCGTTGTCCAGGCCGCGCTGAGATAGCGCCATCACCGACAGCGCCTGCTGCCGCAGGGCCTGGGTCAGTTCCTTCTTTGTGTAATACATTTCCAATAATGCGGACAATAGCAGAATCACGCCGAGGATAAGCGTCACCACGGCGATGAGGCGCGGATTTAAGATGCGTCGAAGGCGCGGATCGGGTGGATTTTTCATTGGATGGCTTTCTTTTTTTGGGGCCAAATTCTATTTTCTTTTTTAAAATGGGCTGTTGTCATTTTGCAATTCATCATTGTAAAGTTAGGTTGCAAAGAAAAGCGCCCTAAATTCTGTGTTAACTTGCGAGATGAGCGGATAACGCGCCACCCACAAGTGTAACGTTTTAACCTGTGGACACCGAATCGGTGTATTATTATTCACAACCTCTATCTCAGCCCGGGGCTTAAATTCATTACAGCTCTTTTCAGCTTCTCAGCCGATTTTATCTTAATGTGGATCCTTACGTTAATTTTATTAAAACAAAAGCATAAACGCAATAAGAAATATATTTCTTTCAGTGCTTGGCGGCGTATCTCCAAAATTCCGTTAAAAACAAATCTGGATATCTGAGTATCAAATTTGAGATACTATTAAAATTAGCCATAACACAGAAATGGATGCCCTTCATATCCGACCATCTGAATCGTTGCATGAAACTGAACGCAAAAGCAGGACCGTCTGATGAAACAAGCACCTGCGGGCGCCGGAAGTCTATTCTGATATTATTGGAAAGTGAAAGTACAAGCAGGTTCCATTGAAAGAGGTAGCAGAAAAACGTCTAATGGGGTGAGAACCAGACAAACCACTCCGCGGCGAGTCAGGTGCATTGCGACGAATTTTTTTAACAGGACGCGGAATGGCGGAACAGGCGTCTCACCACCGGAGCGGATGGAACGAGATGGAAACTTCCCCCCCATGTCATTCCGTAGGAATCTTTGTGAAAAAACGGCAGGCGCTATAAAATCGAGCAGATTGGTTAATGACGATACACACTCATTGAATCTCATGACGTGTCGCTGAAGGTGTGCGAGTCCGCCGCCTATTGCCGCATATCTCAAAGATGCTTACAGCATGACAGAGTATTTGATTTTATTGACAATTGTTTATGCGTTTTTTCCTTCTCGCTCCCAAGCTCCGGCTTGGGAGCGTACTTTTCACAACAGCTCTGCTTTGAAATCTGCAGTTGGGTCACTATTATTTAAGCTACACAATAAAAATCATTGAAGCTCCATCAATCATCACAAGAAAGGAAAATACCTATCAAGTCTGGCAGTAGGGATTACACCCGTAACGGCTGCAGAGTGAAAAGGCAATGATACAAAAGATGGAATATATCCACGCCAATCCGGTTCGTCTCGGATATGTTGAGCAGCCGGAGCACTGAAAATATTCCTCCGCTCGAAATTACATTCTTGAACGCGCACGATGTGATGTTTGAGGAGAAAGGATCGATTATGGCAACGATGTGTTATATGCCAGATGAAGCCAGGGAAAGTGTCGATTTGCACGTGGCATAAAAAAGCCTTACAGTGTGATTTTGATGGCAAAATATGCATTCTAAGGCCTATTTTCAAGCTTCTTTCGCCTCTATCCTCTTGTTTTGTTGAGAATTAATTTGGTCCGACCCCATATCTAACTCTGATTACTGCCCTGGGCTCGGCCTGCAACGACGCCCGCGATGCGCAGAACATTAATTTCCCCAGCGTTATCCCGGTCATTTTTTCTACTTTTTTCCTGGTGCCGGTGATCAAGGACCCGAACAGTACGCTGGCGGTGATCCTGTCGTTGATCCCGACCTCGACGCCGTTGTTGATGATGCTGCGGCAGATCATGCCCACGGGCGTGCCCGCCTGGCAGTTGCTTTTGGGCGTGGTGAATATGGTTGTGTTCACCCTGGCGCTGGTGTGGCTGGGCGGCCGCATATTCCGCATCGGCATCCTGCTGCAGGGCAAGGCGCCGACCCTGGGGACGATGGTCAGGTGGGCGGCGAAGGGATGAGTTGGAAATGTTGAATGGTGAATTTTGAATGGTGGATGTTTCTCAGATCAATTTGCTTGACTTTTTATGTTGGTATTCATAATATAACTAATAGTAATGCATCTTATTAGAAAAGTTGGCATGACTGTTGATTACGCTGATATCATTACTTGAAAACCTGTTGGTAAATTCTTTATAAAATTCTAGTTAGCCGATTATAATACGATTTTCCGGCTTGTGATGCAAACAGATAGCTTACAATATGAAAATTACACAAATTTTCCATGGAGACCATAACAATGACCAAAAAATATCAAGTCCTCTTTAATCCGCAAGAGGAGGGTGGTTACACCGTGACAGTTCCTGCTTTGCCCGGCTGTATATCCGAAGGGGATACTTTTGATGAAGCATTGGCAAATATCAAAGAAGCGATAGCTCTGTATCTGGAAAGCCTTCAGGCTGATGGGCTTCCGATTCCTCCCGAAAATCATCTCATCGTTGAAATTGAGGCGCCCTATGACCAGGTTGCCATCGATTAACAGCCGAGATATCATCCGGGCGCTTCATCGCGCCGGGTTTGTAGAACATCGACAACGAGGGAGCCACAGGATTTTCAAAAAAGAAACTCTCCGTGTAACCGTACCTGTTCATTCACGGGATTTAAAAAAGGGGACGGTAATGAGTATCATTGAGCAGGCAGGATTTACTGTGTAAGATTTTATCGATCTGCTGAAATGATTCAAAAAAATGATGAATGTTCGATGTTGGCCGTCCTAAACGGTTGCTTTGTAGTTAGTCACGAATGTTTTAACTCCCTTTGTCTTCACGTCATCCCGTTTCGAGCGATTCTTCGGCAATCATTCTCATTCTGATAAAACAGTATTCCGGCAACATCTCATGGCCGCCATCGAAAATCGTAAGTAACAACAGGTTGGTGCCCCGCCTGTAGTAGATTTTACGATCTCCCAGCATCCCTGAATGACTCCCATCGTCGATACCGCGCGTCAGTAGCCTGATAATGTCATCTTGATTGACCAGGTCATCCATATGGCCCAGGTGCTGTGCAATACGGTTATAGAACAATATTGAGTGCGAAATAGGGACGCTTCCAGTGTAGCCATCGTTTATGCCGGCATATATTTCAAGTCTACCCTTTGGCCTTTCGGGAAAATTCCAAAAAAGCGGCGATCGCAATCTCGCCTCCTTTTCGTTCAAGACCGTCCCATCAGATGTGCATTTCAGGATATCCTGTGCATACCTGGAGTTGCGATTTAATGATTGATAGTACCAAGCCGATATATCACTGATGGGGACCCACGAAAGAAATGCCTTAACTCGGTGCCGTGTTTTAAGATACGCACCCAATGTTGCATATCCACCTCCCGATACGCCAACAACGAACACATTGCCTTTGTCAACATTTCCGTTGTCAATTCCATACTGAATTGCGTCATCAATATCCGCCATTGCCTTTTCGCTCAGACAAGCATCTACAGACCGATTGGGCCCCCGGAAATCAGGGTGAATATAATTCCATCCTGCGCTTTTTGACATCGGGGCCAGAGGATCATTCTGCGAATAGTCATCAGACCAGGTATGGAGGCTTACCAGCAAAGGTTTTGGGGAGCCTAAAGGTGCTGTTAGGAAATATGCAGTCTGCTCGTTTCCATCAACACTGCTGGGAATGGTTACAGGCGAAAAGTCTTCCGTCCATACTGTCATTTTTTTACTATCCCGTTTATGATTTAATGAACTGAGATGAGATTTCATCTGCGCATAGTAGCACCCCCCAAAGACGCCGACAATAGAAGACACCAGAATCGTAAAGAGAAGGAATGACCTGGTGCTTCCTGTCATTAGAGTATGTTTCATTTGTCGCCAAATATCCATATCGAACTATCTCCCAGTGGATTTTCCTCTCGCTCCCAAACTCCGGAGAATGTGTGAAAACGTAATGCAAATTCAAACGGAGGGCGGGCATTCCTGCCCGCCTGTTTTTTGTGCGAGTCAGGCGAATGCTGTTTTCCCCCACCCCCGGGCGGGTTGGGAAACCCGCCTTCCCTCTCGCTCCCAAGCTCCGGCTTGGGAGCGCACTTGTCACAACAGCTCTGCTTTGAAATCTGTAGTTGGGTGACTATTATTTAAGCAACACAACAAAAACCATCAAGCTTTTTGAAGATGATTCGATTATTATGATCGACTCCATTCGGGGAGTGTAACCATCGACTTAACCAGGAGTTCGGTAACGAGGGCAAACTCAAGCCTCTCGGCATATTCCAAAGCTTTTATGACAAGTACATCACCAAGCCGGAGCTTGGTGACGAGGAGTAACTATCTCCCGGTAGATTTTAAGGTAATAACTTATGAAATCCCCCTCAAACCACCAGCATGACAAAATAAAACAGACTCCAGACCATCACCAGCACCGCCAAACCGATGGCCAAATCCAGACGCGTCTTGTGCAACATCTGCGGCCGGGCGCGCAGGGCGCGACGGATGGTGACCGGACAGAGGAACAGCGCGTTCAGCGCCATGGGAATCACCTTGAACCAGGAAAACGCCATCCACGCCTCTTTATGCGCCATGGCCGACAAGATGGTCTGGAAATGCGCCCAGCCGGTCAGATGTGCGGCCTCTTTATAGGCGCCCATACCGATATCCAGGCCGCGCATGAGGAAGAGCAAAAACGTCCCCAGCACCGCCAGCCAGCCGCCGATGCGCGCCGAAAACGCCCACTGCTCGGCGCTGCGCACACCTTCGCCGGAATCGTTCAATTTGCTGTGCAGCGTCCCGTAAACCGCATAGATGATGAATCCGATGTTCAACCAGCTGGCGAAACGCAACCACGACGTCGGCGGCAAATAATAAATCAGGTACAAACACGACAGCACGCCCAGCACCGGAAAGATGAAATTACGGCTGACGATAAATATCCCGGCTGTCAGCACCAGGGTGACGATCTTGGCGGTATTGGACATGGGCATGAAATGGAGAAAAATCGCCAGCAGCACATAGAGCGCGATGGTCCAGCGCCAGCCGCCGGGCACTCGGAACGGTCGCGGCCGGTGCGGATCCTTTTTGCGCAGCACGATGATGCCGATGCTCACCAGCATGAACGCGAACAGGGTGCCGATGTTGGTGAGATCGACCATCTCGTCGATGCTGGCAAAAGCGGCAAAGGAAGCGACGAAAATGCCGGTGATGATGGTGGCGACGTAAGGGGTGCGATAGCGCGGATGCACCTTGCGAAACAACGGCGGCAGCAATCCGTCGCGCGACATGGAAAAGAAAATGCGCGGCTGGCC
>JAFGSU010000024.1 GCA_016934435.1 Candidatus Zhuqueibacterota bacterium
CTGCTGTCCATCATCGCCTCGCTGGTCTCGCAGGCCGTGAAGCTGCGCCAAACGGCGCAGGAGGAGCGGGATCGCCTGATCGAGGAGAATCTGCGACTGACCGAAGAGCTCAAAGACCGCTTTCGCCCTTCGAACATCATCGGCAATTCCGGCGCCATGCAGGAAGTGTACGACCTGATCGCCCAGGTCTCGCGCAGCGACGCCACCGTGCTCATCCGCGGTGAGAGCGGCACCGGCAAAGAGCTGGTGGCCCATGCCATACACTACAACAGCCTCCGAGCTTCGCGGCCCTTCATCAAGGTGAGCTGCGCGGCGCTGCCCGAGTCGGTGATCGAGAGCGAGCTGTTCGGCCACGAGAAAGGGGCCTTCACCGGAGCCGTGGCGGCGCGCAAGGGCCGCTTCGAGCTGGCTGACGGAGGGACCCTGTTCCTGGACGAAATCGGCGACCTGTCGCCGGCCGCCCAGGCCAAGGTGCTGCGCGCCATCGAAACGGGGGAAGTATGCCGCATCGGCGCCAATAAAATCGAACGGGTGGATGTGCGGCTCATCGCCGCCACCAACAAAGACCTGAAAGCCATGATGGCCGCCGGATCGTTTCGTCCGGACCTATATCATCGTCTCAATGTGATCGTGATCCTCCTGCCGCCGTTGCGCAACCGGAGAAACGACATCATAGCCCTGGCTGAACATTTTCTGTCGATCTATTGCGACAAACACGGCATAACGCCCAAGACGTTTGAGGCCAACGCGTTTGCGCCACTATTAACTTATGCCTGGCCGGGCAACGTGCGCGAATTGCGCAATTTCATCGAAAGGGTGGTGATACTCGTCGAAACGGATTTGATCAACGCCCAACAAATAGCCCGCCTACTGCAATTCTCGCATTTGCAGATCGAATATCCGGAAGAAAACAACTTTTCGCAGGCTAAAGCCTGTTTCGAAAAAGCCTTTCTGCAGCACGTCCTGGATGCCTGCCAGTGGAATGTTCTGAAAACCGCCGAGCAGATCGGCATGGAACGGTCGGTGCTGTATAAAAAGATGGAAAAGTATGGATTGAAAAAGTCGCAAAAAGACAACAAAGCCCGCTGATACGCTGTAGTTTTTTCCTACAAAAATAGATTCCCATTTTGATTAACCCCCAATGTTATACGTGATGTCGGACGCTTTTATTTCGGCATGAAGATTGCTAAATTTTTGTTGAAAAATGATATGTTACGTTTAGAGATAATATGTCTTATAGCAGTTAATCTCAGATATAAACTGAAAGTAGTATTCTAACTATATTTTAGATTAGAATCTTGAGTTCGGATTATTAATAATTTTATAACCTGTCTGATTCTGCATGATGTAATCTAATCAAAAAGCAAAACAAATTATTCTTAATTAAGAAAGGAGATATATATGATTAATAGGAAAATTGTTTTTATCAATTTCTTTCTTTTCTGTGCTCTGAGCCTGTTTGGGCAAAAAGTTATCAAAATCGATATTACCTACCAGGGTTGGACTGATACGGGGATTGATTTTTCACCTGGCGATAAAATTACGATTATGTCTTATGGCTTTGCTAGCACATCTGGAAAAACGATTCCTCAAGTAATTGAACGATGGGGGGGGCCTAGTGGTCCAAGTTGGGTGCAGGCAAGTGGACTGGCCCCATCTGACCACTTAGCTCCTAATGCTCCCAATCAACGTTTGATCGGCAAATTGGGTTCGAACGGAACAGCGTTTGCTGTAGGTGATGCCTATAGTTCGACTATTACTTCAGGAGGACGGCTGTACATGGCTTTTAATGATCAAAAAGGTTCTTATACAGATAATTTCGGTTATTTCATTTCATTTATTTTTAAAAATCCTTCCACAACAGTCATGATTCGTGGTGATGATAAGCAAGACAAAGATTTTTCTATTTCTCAAAACTATCCCAATCCCTTCAATCCTATTACGAGAATTGATTACTTTGTAACCAAGCCTTCAAAAGTAAAAATAACAATTTTTGATAAAGTTGGTAGGGAAGTTAAGACTTTAATAAACCAAGAACATTTACCCGGCAGTAACACAATTATTTGGAATGGAAGAAATGAAGACAATAATAAAGTCGCTACTGGAGTCTACTTTTATGAGATAAAGGCTGAGGGCTTTGAGTCAAGAAAAAGAATGATCCTATTAAAATAGTCCGTACGACAGGCCAGCCCCCTGTCTTTTCAAAAAAGAGAGGGGGCTGTATATATCTATTTTGATCTTTAGACTGTTCGGAAGGCCTGATCAGCAGAAATTAAGAAAACAGGTAAATTTTAATTGGACAACATTTTTTAAATTGACAATACCATCCTGATCATGTATATTTCAATGAATGCAACCTAAAACATGATCATACCATGCCGACCTCACTCTCAACATCCACAATTACCATCCTCGTCGACGATCGCGAGAAGGATAGCGGTGTCATCGATTGCCTGCGACGGTTCCCTGACATCGAGCTCTCCATCCGGCGCCTGCCCATAGGGGATTATCTGGTGGATAATCGCGTTTTGTTCGAACGAAAAGGTATTGAAGATTTTTGTACCTCCATCATCGACGGCCGGCTCTTTCGTCAGGCCGCTCAATTAGCCGGTCAAAAAAAACGGGCGGCGCTGATCATTGAGGGGACGGCTGCGGACCTGAACCATTGCGGCGTCAAACGCGAGGCGATTCAGGGCGCGCTCATCACGGTGAGCGTCTTTTACGGCATCCCCGTCCTGCGCAGTCGCCACGCCGAAGAGACGGCACGACTCATCCTCTATACCGGCCGGCAAAACCACGTCATCCAGACGCATGCTTTGCCCCGCCAGGGCCGACGGCCGCGCGGCAAACGTAAACAGCAGCTCTACATCCTGCAGGGTCTGCCCGGCATCGGTCCGGTTCGCGCCGAAAGACTGCTGCAAAGGTTCGGCAGTCTGCAGGCGATTTTCGATGCCACAGCCGAAGAGCTGTCTCAGGTTGATGGCATATGTAAAAAGGGCGCCAAGGTGTTGCGCGAGGTGGTCAGCGAAACGGTCAGTATGTATTAAAAAAATGGAGTGCGTCTGAACCCATACGATAGGAGGACAGATGAACCATAGAAAGCCATTCATCCATTTTGCCGCCATGATCACACTCTGTCTTATCCTCCAGGCGAATGCTCGGAGTAGTGATACCCTGTGGATTGCCGATCTGAATCTGCATGCCGTGGATCAGGGATGGGGCGAACCGGGCCGCAACCAGTCCGTCGACGGCCATCCCCTCACCATTGCCGGCCGGGTCTTTCTCCGCGGACTCGGCACTCATGCGGTCAGTTCGATGC